>JASHRP010000667.1 GCA_030037375.1 Bryobacteraceae bacterium
GGAGCCTCCCACACCCAGCTCGCGCATTCTTCTGAGCGACGGCTCCAGACGAGTCTCCCATGATGCGGCCGAACGATTGTACGCCTCCACGGCTTTTCCCAATTGACGTCCGGATTCAACGTAGCTTTCGGCGAAGGTCCGCATGCGATTGTGAAACTCCGACGCGATGCGGCGCAGCTCATCGGCATTCTTGGCCAGACGCTCCTGACGCCAGCCGTATGCGACCCCCTTCAACACGCTGATCAGCGTGATTGGCGTGGCGATGAGAACCTTTCGCGCGAGCGCGCGGTCTAGCAAGTCCGGATCGTATTCCAAAGCGGCGCTGAGGAAATGATCGCCGGGCAAGAACAAAACCACCATCTCCGGAGCAGTGTCGAATCCGGACCAATATTCTCTTCCGCTGAGCAGTTGCGCATGGCGGGCAAGCTGCTGCGCGTGACGCTCGAGAGCCGCTCGTCGCGCTGCGTCGTCGGTTGCGGCCTGCGCGTCCAAGTAGGCCGAAAGCGGGGCTTTCGAATCCACTGCCAGCGTCCTTCCTCCGGGCAGCGTCACTAGCATATCCGGCCGCAACCCGTTGATTTGCTGCTGCTCCGCGAAATCGCAATAGGGAACCATGCCCGCCAACTCCGCCACGCGGCGCAGGGTCAGCTCGCCCCAGCGGCCGCGCGTGTGCGGCGCGCGCAAGGCTTGCGACAAAGCTACAGTCTCGCGGCTTAGTGCGTTCAAATGCTCATCCAGCCCCCCTAAAGAATGCTGGCGGTCAAGCTCGAATTGGCGGATCTGCGCTTCCAACCTCGCCAGAGCTTCGGTCACCGGCTGGACCGAGTCCCGCGCGGCGCCGCGGCGCAACGCCGAGAACGCGAAGCCAAGGGCTGCGCCAATCCCCAGTGCCAAAACAATTCCGGCCAAAGATGTCGCGAAGGGCATGGAGTACTTTCCTTAGTTTGTCATATGTCATATACCTCTTTGGCCGCTGCGGCCCATCGGAGCCGGGACAAAGGGCGCTAAAGCTCGACTGCGGCGCGGCCGATTACCCATTGGGACCTTCCGTCCAAGAGTTCTATGTCTTGGGTGTGGAAGGTTTAGGTGAGGGAGGCCGATTCACGCCGAATGAAACGAGTTAAGTGGCTGTTGCTATTGATGTTAGTGGCTTGCGGCGGACTGGCGGCTCAAACGGTCAGCGTGACCATTGGTTTAACCGCGCCCAGCGCCCAGTTCTATGTGGACGGCGTGGTTTTCGGCTCGACGCAGGTCTTCTTGTGGCCCGTCGGGAGTAAACACGTTCTTCAGTTCCCGTTTACAGTGGACGCGAATGGCAACGTGCTTGGGTATCAGGCAAGCAATTACGACACGGTCCAATGGACCTTCGGCGGGTGGACGGATAATCTGGGCCTGCTCGCGCCCTCCACCTCGCCGGTGCAGACAATCATCGCGACACCGGGACTGACTTCCATCATTGGAACTGTGACACCCGCATACCAGCTCACCATAACGTATGCAAGCGGCGCGGGCGACGCCGGCACGAACACGCAGTGTTCGGGCGCTCCAGGGACGCCGAACCCGGGAGCTTACGGCTGGGGTTTGATCTATGTGAACGGGACCTGCTACAGCGACTCAGTCGTCTTATATGAAGCCGCCGGGCAGGTGGTCCTGAACGCCTTCCCATTTCCCGGCTATGGGTTCATCGGATTCGGCGCGGCCGGCGACGCCGCCGGTTCTTATCTGTACAGCCTTAATCTGACTGGGCCGACCGCGCTCACCGCGCTGTTCTCTCCCGCCAAACGCGTCTCGTTCCGGACCAATCCGCTTGGTCTTGCGGTAACTATCGATCAGGAAACGATCGTGACGCCGCCCGCTCCCCCCACCAGCAGCCTCTCGCCTTCGAACTACAGCTCCTCATGTTCGCCGAATTACGCGACGCTGCCTCCGGGCACGCCCGCCGGTATAACACCGCTCTGCATCGGAGATTTCGATTTTCTCCCTGGCAGCACGCACCGCGTGGGCGCCCCCGCCGCGCAACAAGATAACAACGGCGCCTGGTGGATATTCAATCAGTTCAGCGACGGGCTCGGACAGAATGGGACCTACGTAACCGATAGCCAGACCAACGTTCCCGACGACGTCATTGCGAACTTCACTCCCGGCGTTCAGGCCGTCATTCTGACCAATCCGGCCGGGCTGCAGGTTTCGGTAGACGGCACCACGGCCTGGCAAAGCTACTCTTTCGTTTGGGCCCAAGGCTCGACGCACACGATCAGCGCGCCTGCCACGCAAGTGGATTCAGCCGGGCGGACGTGGCAATTCGTGAATTGGTCCAATGGCGGCTCCGCCTCCCAGACCATCACTATGCCGAGCAGCGGAACTGGCGTCGTGGTCACCGCCAATTACACGGAACTGGGACAGGTTCAAGTTACCAGCGTACCTGCCGGACTAACGTTTACGGTCGGCGGGAACTCGTGCACGACTCCGTGCGCGGTAAGCCAGGCAAGCGGAACGCAGGTGCAGATCACCGCGCCGTCGTCGGTGCCGCAGTCCGCCACGTCGCGGCTCGACTTTACCTCCTGGTCCGGCGGAGGTCCCGGCACGCCCAGCTTCCAGGCGACGTTCACCCAGGCTGTCCAGGTGTACACGGCCAACTACCAACTTTCCTATTTGCTGAACGCGACCGCCAATCCCGCTAGCGGCGGCTCCTTCAAGACCTCGCCCGCGTCGCCGGACGGGTTTTTTCCAACGGGCACGCAAGTCAGCATAACGCCGGTGGCCAATACTGGCTATAAATTTACCGGCTGGACGGGCGACATTTCGGGCATCCTGACACCCGGGTACCTGACGATGAACACCCCGCACAGTGTCGTCGCGAACTTCGCCGCGGTTCCCGCCATTCCGCCCACCGGCATTATCAGCGCGGCTGGTCCGACTCCGGATGGTTCGGTTGCCCCAGGGTCGATCATTTCCATCTACGGCCAAAACCTCGCAGGTACGTTGATTAATGGTCCGACCGATCCGCTCCCGCAAACGCTCGGGAATGTCACCGTCACGGTCAATAGCATGCTGATGCCGCTCTTGTTCGTTTCTCCGGGGCAGATCAACGCTCAGGTTCCAATCGAGTTAACTGACGGGACTTACACGCTGACGGTGAACTTCCTGGGACAACCGCCGGTTTCCGGAACCTTCACCGTGAAACAAAACGCCCCGGGCGTGTTTACGCAAGCCAATGCGCAAAATCAGCCTCTTGCGGCAGCGCTCCACCAAGACGGCACGCTGATCACAGCCAGTAGTCCCGCACGGCGCGGCGAAATCGTGAGCTTATACGGAACCGGCTTTGGCCTGGCCCAGACAATTGCCGACGGCTTCCCCGCCCCGCTCACTCCGCTGATTCCCGCAGCCAGTTCCGTGTCGATCACTGCGGGCGGCGTTACCGTCCCCGCGACCTGGGCGGGCGCGGCGCCGACTCTGGTCGGAACCGATATCGTTCAGT
>JASHRP010000668.1 GCA_030037375.1 Bryobacteraceae bacterium
GCAGGCCGAGGTTTGGCGCGACGCGGTCTGCCGCTGGTTTGAAAAGGCGACGGGACTTCTCAATCTCGCTTCATACCCATGGAACAAATTTGTGCGGACACAAGCCGAATCGATGACGCTCCAAGGGTACACGGTGACCCCGGTCACGCCGGCCGAAGACGCATCGGACGGCCAAGCCGTATCTTGCCCGGTACAACAGTGCACAGCGACATTCGATTACAACGGCGCGGCCGGCGCTTTCGATATGCACGTCGAATACTTCGATCAGAGCACGGGCATAGCGCATTACAGCGTCTTCCTGAACGACAAAATGATCGATGCCTGGGCGGCCGATCTCCGCCTGCTCCCGGGCCGCACCGATGCGCGCCTCGATTCGACCACTTCGACGCGCCACACCATTGCCGCGGTCCTTTTGAAACCCGGCGACCATATCCGCATTGAAGGCTCACCCGACGGCCGAGAAACCGCCGCACTCGATTACGTCGAGTTCGTGCCCGCCAAATAGCGTGTACTGGCTCGGTCTGGATATTGGAACCGGAGGGTCGCGCGCGCTACTTGTCGACGCGCAAGGCAAGCAGACCGCCGCGTTCACCGCGCCTCATGAAGAGATCCTCATGCGGCAGCCGCTGTGGGCGGAACAGCGGCCCGAGAATTGGTGGGATGCGGCGCAAACGGCGATTCGAGGAGCCCTCGCGGAGGCGCGCATCGGCGGAGAGCAGGTTCGCGGCGTGGCCCTATCCGGACAAATGCACGGATCGGTGCTGCTCGATGAATCGGATCGAGTGATCCGGCCGGCGTTGATCTGGTGCGATCAACGGTCGCAGCCGCAGGTCGATTTCATCCACGCCAAGATCGGCCGCGACAAGGTTGTGGCCGCCATCGCCAATCCGGTTCTAACCGGCTTCACGCTGCCGAAGCTGCTGTGGGTGCGGGATCACGAGCCTCGCAATTTCGAGCGCGTGCGAAAGCTGCTGCTTCCCAAAGACTACATCCGCTTCGAGCTGACCGGCGAATTCGCTACGGAGGTGTCCGACGCCTCGGGCACGGCATTGCTCGACGTGTTGAACCGGCGCTGGTCGCGAACCATGCTAGACGGATTGGGCTTGGACGCGGCGATCCTTCCGCCAGTTTACGAATCGACCGAGGTGACGGGCAGAATTTCGGCTCGTGCGGCGGAGCTCACTGGGTTGGCGGAAGGCACACCCGTCGCCGGCGGCGGCGGCGATCAAGCCGCGAGCGCGGTTGGGAACGGAATCGTGGAGCAGGGAATTGTGTCCTGCACGCTAGGATCGTCGGGCGTGGTGTTCGCGCACATGGATGAGGTCGGATACGATCCGCAAGGACGCGTGCACACGTTCTGCCACGCCGTTCCGGGCAAGTGGCACGTCATGGGAGTGACGCAAGGGGCGGGTTTGAGTCTTCAATGGCTGCGGAATCAGCTCGCGCCGGGTACGAGTTACGACGCTCTCACGGCTGAGGCTGCGACTGCGCCCGCAGGGTCGCAAGGCCTGTTCTGGCTGCCGTATTTGATGGGTGAGCGCACACCGCATCTTGACGCTGAGGCACGCGGCGGTTGGATCGGACTGACCGCGCGCCATACGCGCGCCGATCTGATCCGGGCCGTGATCGAAGGCGTGTCTTTCAGCCAAAAGGATTGCCTCGACATCATCGAAGAGCTCGGCGTCGCCGTCTCTCGCGTCCGAGCGTCCGGCGGAGGCGCGCGAAGCCCGCTGTGGAGGCAGATTCTCGCTGACGTCTTCGCGAAGCCGGTGGCTAGCCTGGAAACGCAGGAGGGATCGGCTTATGGGGCGGCCCTGCTGGCAATGGTCGGCACGGGCGAGTACGCAAGCGTTCCGGAGGTTTGCCGGGCCGTGATTCATGAAACGGACTGTTTGCAGCCAAGGCAGGCGGAATCGACCATGTATGCGCAAGCGCACAAGGTGTACCAATCGCTTTATCCCGCCTTACGTGGCGTTTTTGCAGTGAAGTAGGTCTGTTCAATCGAGGATGCTATTCTCTGGTTAGGCGGCTCTCTTAGTTAGGCGATCGGCAATGGCATTTCGAAAGACAGCTTGGGCGGCGGCGGGCGTGTTAGCGTACGTCTCCACACTGGCCGCTTTTCAAATGCCCTGGCGCGTCTACCAAAGTTTGGAGGGCTACGACAACGTCCCGGTTCCGGGCGATTACGCTGAACATACCGAATTTGTTTTCGCGCGGCTGATGTATCCCGTGCATCCTTTCGCACGATTCAGCCGCAGGGGGTTCGGGTTCACCGGTGGCGATTGGACTCAAGGCGGAACAAGCTGGACGCAGGACTACCCTCGCGCGGACCGGCATTTTGCTCAGGCTTTACGTCGGCTCACGCGGCTGCACGTGCGCAGCGTTGAGCAGCCTGTGAATCTAAACGACGGAGACGATGTGTTCAATTGGCCGTGGCTCGCGGCCGGCGAAATGGGCGATTGGAAGCTTACCGACGCGCAAGCGGCAAAGCTTCGTGATTATCTTCTTCGCGGCGGATTCCTTTACCTCGACGACTTCTGGAACACGGACGAGTGGGACCGCTTCGATGAAAGCATGAGGTTGGTATTTCCCGACCGTCCTATCGTCGAGATCCCCAATAATGATCAGATTTTTCACACGGTCTACGATTTGGATGACCGGTACCAGATCCTGGGGCAGTGGGCGTTAGGCCGCGGCGGCGGAGGGCAGCGGGACCGTTGGGTAGGCACAACGGCGCAATGGAAGGGAATTTACGACGACCATAACCGGCTGATGGTCGCGATGACGTTCAACTCCGATGTCGGCGATTCCTGGGAGTGGGCCGACGATCCCGGCTATCCGGAAAGATTCTCCGCCCTGGGAATTCGGATCGGCGTCGATTACGTACTCTACGACCTGTCCCACTAGAGGGCGCTTGCCCTCTAGGGCCGCGTGCGGTAAAGCATTCTCGGGAAAGCGATGGTCTCGCGGATGTGCTCCAGGCCGCACATCCACGCGGTAAAACGCTCGACGCCCATGCCGAAGCCGGCGTGCGGGACCGAGCCGTATTTTCGCAGGTCGATGTACCAATCGAAGGCTTCGCGTGGCAGGTGATGCTCGTCCAGGCGCTTCAATAGAAGATCGAGGTCGTGGATGCGCTGGCCGCCGCCGATGATCTCGCCGTAGCCTTCGGGCGCGATGAAATCGACTCCAAGCGCGAGGTCCGGATTCTCCGGCGCGGGCTGGAAGTAGAATGCCTTGACCGTTCCCGGATAACGGTCGACCATTACAGGGCGGTCCAAATCATCGGTCAACAGCGTTTCATCGGTATTGCCGAAGTCGCCGCCCCATTGGATTTCGCTGCCTTTTGACTGGAGCTTCTTCACGGCGTCGGTGTAACTCATGCGGTGAAACGGCGCCTTGATCGCTTCGAGCTTGGCTACGTCGCGCTCCAAGGCCTTCAAATCCTCCAGGCAGTTTTCGAGCACGCGCCCGATCACGAACAACACCATTTCCTCACCCACGCGCTTAACCTCCTCCAGGTCCGCGTAGGCCATTTCGGGCTCGACCATCCAGAATTCGGTCAAGTGGCGGCGAGTTTTCGATTTCTCGGCGCGGAACGTCGGGCCGAAGCAATAGACTTTACCGAAAGAGGCCGCGGTGGCTTCGCTATAGAGCTGCCCGGACTGCGCCAGATACACTTTTTCCGTCTCCGAATAGTCGACCTCAAACAGCGTTGTCGTTCCTTCGCAGGCAGCGGGCGTAAAAATCGGTGTATCGACCAGCACGAAGCCATGCGAATCGAAATAATCGCGCAGGCCCTTGATCACGTGGTGGCGAACCTTCAGTGCGGCGTGCTGACGGCGGCTGCGGATCCACAGATGGCGGTGATCCATCAGGAAGTCGACGCCATGTTCCTTGGGAGTGATCGGGTACGGGTCGGCTTCAGCAACTCGCTGGACAATCTCGGCGGATTCGACGTCGAGCTCATAGCCGCCGGGGGCGCGAGCCTCCGCGCGAACCTTACCGCGCACGATCAGAGACGATTCCTGGGTAAGATCCTTCAGCTTTTCGAACGTCTCTTCTGGCAGGTTGCTCTTAACCGCGACGCACTGGAGGACGCCTGTGCCGTCCCGGACCTGCGGGAAACAGATTTTCCCGCCCCGGCGCAGATTGTAAAGCCAGCCATCGATCTCAACGGTCTGACCGGCATGACGGCCGACATCCGCTATGGTGATGCGGGGGATTTCAGGATTCATGTCCGTTGGAGCTTAGCTTCTCCAAATGCTCGAAAACGCGGCGAGCGCTCTCCACGGGGCGTTCGACATCCGGCGCGCATCGCAGCTCCAGCAGCATCGGATACTGATCCGCGGGCGCGGAACGCAAGACATCCATCGTACTTTCCCAATTGATGGTGCCGCCGGAATCGACGAAGGGAAACAGATGCAAGTCCATCTTCCCATCGTTGTCGTGGATATGCGTGGAGCGGATGCGCGGCGCGAGCAATCGATACGCAGCCTCGACGCCCTCACTCATATTCGCGTGCCCTACATCCAAGCAGACGTTCAGTTTGAGGTGCGTCGCTTCAAAGAAGTAGCGCAAACGCTGCGCGCTGGCGAGGGCGTTAGGAGTGTTCTCGAGAAGCACCTCCACTCCGCGCTGGCGCGCAAAGTGGCTGATCTCTTCAAGCGAAGCGAATCCTGCTTCCACCTTACGTTCGTCGAACTCCTCCCCGCTGACGCCCAGATGCTGGATCAAGTAGCGGAATGGCACGATTTCGGCGACTTCGATCGCGCGCTTAATCTCCTCCACGATCTGGATTCGCTTGATCTTGATCGGCTCCGTGATGTCCATGACGGAATCCGGCCCTGTGCGGCCCCAAGCGTCATCGGAATACATGGGGGAGTGCAGCGAATGAACTTTCAATTCGGAGTCGCGGAACCAATAGCCGAGCTCGGTGATCTGAGTCTTGTCGCGGTAATCGAGATGCTGACGCGCGCAAAAGATCTCGACCAATGGAATCCCCGCGTCCCAGATGCGATCCAGCCAGACCGTGGTCAGATGGTGATTCACCAGCAGGTGGGTTGAGAGGGCGCGCTGCATCTGATCGGAGCTTAGTAGCCCGCGGCCTTCCCTGGACGGCGTCCGTCGACAGCGCCTTGAAGCCATCCGCCGTCGTTGACAATCGCCTCCACCACCGCCGCGACCGTGCCGCTTCCGCTCGCCTCATCGATCTCATGTCCGCGAGCCTTCAATAATGCGATGGTGTCAGGAGAAAAGCCGCGCTCCATTGAAATCTTGTCAGGCATCCATTGGTGGTGGAAGCGCGGAGCGTCCACCGCGTCCTGCGCGTTCATG
>JASHRP010000669.1 GCA_030037375.1 Bryobacteraceae bacterium
CGCAATTCCGGCGGGCCAGGCAAGTTACTACTTGGCTTCTTTCGGACCGCCGGCCAAGCCGTAGATGACCGGCTTGGTGTGGACCGTAGTCGCGGTATCGCGCACGGGAAGGTATCGCGCGGAGCTGACGATCGCTCCCAAACCGTGGCCAAGCGGGCTCGATGCGATTTGCCTGACGTTCTGACGAGTTTGATCCGGGTCCATGGAGATCATTACATGCACCGCGTTTCCGTCGATTTTGGCGTCGCCGAGGCTCTTTAGCCACGCGCCGATCGCGTTCACATCCGGCGCTGCGTCGAATTCAAACGCCGTATCGCTGGTAAGGCGGTCCTGCATGGATGCGGTCAGCTCAAATCGTTTCACTCCGGCGCTTACCGCTCCGCCGCCAGCCAGCTTGACTGATTGAGTCATCCAAAACGCCTGCGTGACTGGCCGTTGTTGCGCGATGCTGGCTAACTCGCCGGGAGCGTTATTGGCGGTAAGGCGTTGCGACGCCCCCTCCACTGCGGCGGATGGCCCGATCAAGACCGTGCTTTCCGAAAGTGGCACAGCCTTCCAACCGGAGTCGAGCGCCGGAAGCACGGAACCTTCCGCCCTGCCGGTCACCATCATAAGAAGTGCGCCATCGTGAGCCGAAACGGCTACTTGACTCACCCCGGATAGAGCTCGGAAAGCGTTCTGCTGCTCAGCCGGCGTGAGGCCCTTGTTCGACCCCAACAGGCCGATCAGACCGCGCGAAAAGGAAGAGGCCGAAAGTTTGCTGCCATCGAGCACCGCGACCCAGTCCGCGGAGGGGTCGGCAAATCGCCAGTCGACACCCGTCGCATCGATTGTGGAAGGCGCCGCGGGAAGCGGACCCGACTTCGAGTTCGCGTCGCCCTTGGCGGGCTTGTTCACAAAATCGCGCTGGGGACAGTAGGGAAGCGATGGGTTCCTAAAACACGCTTCCTGAAAATCAAAGCCCTTTTTATCCTTGCCGTACGCTTGACCGTATACGCAAACGGCCGATGCCAGGCCAAAGGCCAATACAGGGAGCTTCATGCTCTCATTCTGAGAGCTTACGGAGAGGTTGAGAATAAGGGCTAAGCCTCAGCTACGCGGCGCAAAGGCCTGACCCGACAGCCCGTTATTTTCTCTGGTACTTGACCGTTTGATTGGCGTCGTTGGTCAATTCCAGCTCAGTAGCCGTCACGGTTACTTTTGCCTTCGTGGTTTGTCCGTTGAGCGTCCAGACTAATTCGTTATCGCCATTCAGCTTGTACGCGCCCTGTACGGTCTGCCCGAAGATGGTCATTTTCGCGGTACCGTCCCGGTCGAACTCCGCGGTCATTTTGAGCGGAGCGCCCTCGACCTCCCATTTGCCGAGAATCATGCTCTGAGGACTGGAGACACAGGCGGATGCGAGCAGAGCCAAGCCAACCGCCATAATCGTGCTCACCTTTGCTTTCATGAGGTTCTCCTTGGGCGCGGCGTGTTCGAAGCCGAGCTTCTTAGGCTTGCAGATCGACGATCTGGGAGAGCAACTTTAGCAGCAGCTGAGTGGCAGTCCGAGCTGATCCGGACCCAAAGCCTACGGGTTTGGTACGGCTGATTCTTATCTCAATCATGGCAAGCGGCGAGAAGATCGGCTAGGCTGAAGAAACTATGGCTACGCAACCCGGCGAGGTTCCGGCTTTTCCTCTCCGGTTAGGCACGCCTGAGCAATTTGCCGCGCTACGCTCCGCACTCCGGGATCTGAGCTACGATGCGCCTACTCTGGACAGCCGCCGGAGATCCAGCGGACCGGGTTCGCGCCCGGGCAAGCCGGAGCTAAATGACGCGCTGGATGCAATCATCTCGCTTCTGACGGATGGCGACGTTTTGCCGGAGGACCGGCTGCGCGCTCTGGTACCCGCGGACACGCTGGACGCGCTCGAAAATCTGGGCGTGATCGAGAAGTTGGCGTCGGATCCGAACCGCTATTACGCGACCGTGCTGTTATATCCGATCCTATCTGTGTATGTGGTGTCGGATCGCGCCAATCCGGCGGATGAGTCAGAGCCGCGGATCGGACCTGACTACGTGTACCCTGCATTCACTTGGAACTCGCAGCAGTTCTTGTCCTGCCTGCCGCAATCTTCCTGCGAGCGCATGCTCGATATCGGCGCGGGCTCGGGGGTGGCCGCATTGCTGGGCGCCAGTTCCGCAGCTCAAGTGTGGGCCTGCGACTTAAACGAAAGATGCGTACACTTCGCCGAATTCAGCCGCAGGTTGAACGGCATCGACAACGTGACTTGCCTGGGAGGGGATCTTTTCGAACCGGTGCGCGGTCTCACCTTCGATCGAATTGTCTCCCACCCGCCGTACATGCCAGCGTATACGCAAAGTCTTTTGTACAGCGATGGCGGCGAAGATGGGGAACAAATCCTGCGCCGGATTGTAACCGAGTTACCCGAATACTTGAATGCGGGCGGACGCTCCTATTGCTTTGTTCTGGCGAGCGACCGGAGGAGCGGAACCTTTGAGCAAAGGGTGAGGCGCTGGTTGGGAGAGAGAGAAGCGGAGTTCGATGTGATTTCGGTGGTGATTGAGATGCACAAACGTCATGAGCCGCCGGCGCCGGGTTCCGCTCCGCGGCGTGACGTAGTCGTAAGCGGCGATCAGGAGGCGCTCTTTCTCAAACTGGAAGCGACGGCTATCTACTACACCGCGCTGGTGATCGAGCGGGTAGCGACCGGGCGGCGCGGCGTCACGGCGCGAGCGCAGAGGGCCGGGGTGGCCCGCAGCGAGGCGGTCGAATGGTTCGTCAACTGGACAACTTCCGCGGCTGCGCCGGACTTTCGCGCCTTCCTCCTGGAATCACGGCCGCGCCTGGCCTCGCACTTCTCGCTGGAGGTGACGCACTCAGTCGCGAACGGCGCGCTGGCCCCTTCTCGATTCGTCCTCCGCAGCGACTATCCCTTCAGCATCGCGGCGCCGTGTCCGCCGTGGATTGCTACAGCCATAGGCGCCTGCCATGGGACAACAACGGTGCGCGAACTCTTTGAGGAGCTTGAGCGGCGTCAGCTTCTCCCTGCCGGATTGACGCTGGATCAGTTTGCCGCCAATGTTGCCGAGATGGTGGCGCGCGGATTCCTGGAGTTGGAGGAGTTCAAGCTGCCGGAGTCGACGGATTCGACACCCGTTCATTAGGCAAAGTTGCTTTTCCGCGCTTTTGTTCTAGAATGGCTCGCAGGAGGAGCAACGATGAGGGACTTATGCATCTCCGCGTTTATCGTGCTCGGGCTAGTCTCCGCTGTAGCGCCTCTGTCGGCGCATCACTCATGGCCGGTTAGCTACGATCGGCTCGTGACAGTGAAGGGAACGGTAGTCGAGTTCATGTGGGCGAATCCGCACCCGATGATGACTGTTGAGGTGCAATCGAGCGACGGACGGACCGAGAAATGGCAGATGGGCGGCCCCGCCATCAACCGGATGGAGGCCAACGGCTGGACCAAGGCGACAGTGAAGCGCGGTGACGTCATCACGGGCATCGGCTACCAATTTTCGGACGGCCAGAAGATCGTCAGGCTCGAGCGCGTCGTGCTGGCCGACGGCAAGGAGTTGCGCCTCTACGGCCGGTAGTCCAGCCAGAGCCTCAGTTAGAAGTCCGGCGGTTCCAGTGCAATGACGCGATCATCTTTAAGAGTCACGCTTCCATGGAGCGGAGTCGTCGATTTCGCATCCGGCTGGTAGTAAAGAATACGAACGTCCATCACGGACTGTATGCGCGCCGGAGGCCCGAGTAGTTCCACAACGTGTTCCTCCGACATGTCTCTTTTGACAAATCCCCAATTCACGGGCATCAGCCACAAAGGGGTCGGCGACGGGATGCGTTTGGGCGCAGGCGCGAGCGCCGCCTGGAGCTGGCGGACCGTTTTTTCCAGCTCTGAAATCCTGCGCTCCTGGTCGACGGTGTTGACGCGGCGGCCTGGCCCGACAGGCCCGGGCGCAGCCGGCGCTTTCTCCAAATCCTCGATCCTGCGCTCCTGATCGGCGACGATCCGGCTGAGTTGCGCAATCTGGTCCCGCAGATCATCGACGCTTTGCTCCTTCACCGGCGCGTCTTGTCCGAAAACGAACCCGCAGGCCAAGGCTAATTGGCCTGCGCCGATCATCATGAGTCGCACGAGAAGGCTCCTTTGAAACTTAGACGGACTCGCGGGGGGCGCCGTGCAGAATTGTTATAGTCGTCTGCAAGGAGGGCCTATGTTTCGCCCTAAGCTTGGATGGGCGGCTTTTTCGGCGCTTCTGGCCGCCGCCGTTCTGCTCCCGAGAGTCATTCTTTCACAACAGCCGTCTGCTTCACCTTCGTCTGCGGCCAGCTCAACCGTCACCGCGAAAGTGGTCGACGCGGGCAATGCTTTCTTGGCCTCGCTTTCGGACGCGGAGCGCGCGAAGTGCACCTTTGGCTTCAATAGCAGCCAGCGCACTGGATGGTCAAATCTTCCCTCCGGAATCTTTCAGCGAAACGGACTGCGGCTCGGCGACCTGACGCCTCAGCAGCGCTCCGCGGCCATGGCGTTAGTCGCTGCCGCGCTGAGCCGCGAGGGCTATCAGAAGGTCACCGAGATCATGAACGGCGATGAAGTCCTCAAAGGCACGGGGGGCGGGCAGACCGGCGGCAAACAAGGCGGCCGAGGGCCCGGCGGGCGAGGCCCCGGCGGCGGTATTCGCTTCGGACGCGACGAATATTATGTGGCGCTGCTCGGCAATCCCTCTGCAACCGCGCCATGGATGATTCAATTTGGCGGTCATCATCTGGCGATCAACGTCACCGTGGTCGGAGCGAACTCCGTACTCACGCCCAGCCTGCCCGCGGCGCAGCCGGCCAAGTATGTCTTGAATGGCCAGACGATCAGGCCGCTGGGCCGCGAAAACGATAAAGGCTTCGCGCTGATTAACGCGCTGAATTCCGCGCAACAGAAGCGTGCGATTTTGAACTACGCGGTGAACGACCTGGTGCTCGGCCCGGGCAACGATGGAAAAGTGATCCAGCCCGAAGGTATCCCCGGATCTGACTTGGACTCCCGGCAGCAGTCCATGCTGCTCGACGTGGCGCATGAATGGGTCGGCATCCTTAACGATGAAGCCGCCAACGCGAAGATGGCTGAGCTCAAAGCCAACATCGCGAAAACCTATTTCGCGTGGAGCGGAAGCACGAAAAACGGCGAGCTGGCCTACTACCGTATCCAGGGCCCGACGGTGGTCATCGAGTACTCGCCGCAGCAGGGCGACTTAGATCACATCCACACCATCTATCGCGATCCGACCAACGATTACGGGGCGAAATTGGTCCATCCATGAGCACGCAGAAGTTTCTTGCCGGCTTCGGGGCGTTGTGCGCCTGGCTCGCCTCGGCTCCTCCGGCTGGCGCGCATCGGTTGGACGAGTATCTCCAGGCCACGCGCCTGTCCGTCGAGACGGACCGTGTGGATGTTGAGATCGACCTGACGCCTGGCGCGGCGATCGCCGACAAGGCGCTCGGCTGGATAGATACCGATGGGGATGGCCGGATCTCGGATGCCGAAGCGGAAGCATATGCGAAAGAAATGCTTCGCTCGGTCACGCTTAAGATTGACGGCCGCCCGGCTGCGGTCGATCTGGTGAGGAGCAGCTTCCCCGATTGGAGCGATGTTCGGCTGGGCGTCGGGACGATCCGCTTGCGGGCGGAGGCGAAGATTAGCGCCGCGACTGCGGGCCCGCATGAGATTTCGTTCCTCAACACGCACAAGCCCGAGTCGAGCGTTTACCTGGTCAACGCGATGGTCCCGGACGATCCTCGCATTCAGCTCGGGCCGCCGCAGCGCGATTACGCACAACATCGCCTGACCCTTGACTATACGGTCGCGGGTGAGGCGCCGCCGATGGCGCGAAGCGCAGCTTCGCTGGTTGGGCTGCTCATGGCAGGCGGTTTATTTCTCCGGCTCATGTACGCCCTGACGCGAGCCGTTGTGCACAATCAATCGTGAGCTGACAAATCACGAGTTCTCCCCCGATATACTTAAAGCAATCCTATGGCTGCGTCCACTGTGTTCCTTGGAATTCAAGGTTATGTGGTTGGCTTAGACCGGGCCACGGGTCAAAAACTGTGGGAGACCCGGTTAAAAGGATCCGATTTCGTGAACGTCATGCTGGATGGCGATCGCGTGCTCGCGGCCACAAAGGGCGAAATATTCTGTCTCGATCCCGCCACCGGACGAGTCTTGTGGAACAACAAGCTGCCCGGAAAAGGCACCGGATTGGTGACGATCGCTACCGCATCCGGGGCATCGAATCCGATGCCGGCGTTCCGGGAAAAGAAGAAGCGGGACGAGACGGACGCAACGGCGGGGGTTATCGCCGTCACCTAGCGATCGAACATTCTACGTTCGATTATTTAGGAGTCACGTGAATGAGCGCGCCGGGATTGGCGTCTTCGATCAACCAAAGGGTGCCGTCGGGGGCTTCCGCCACGTCGCGGATGCGCTTGCCTACCGCCCAGCGCTCGGCTGGTTTGGCGCCGCCATGGCCGTCAAAGATGATGCGGTTGAGGGACATGGTTCCCATGCCGCTGATGATTCCATTTCCGTCCCATTGCGGGAAGGCCTGCTTGCCGCGGTAGAACATCAGATTGCCCGGAGCAACCACCGGCACCCAATAGATCGCCGGCTTGGCGAGGTCGGGCCGAGTGTCGGGGCGGGGAATCGGGACCGCGTTGTAGTTGTCGGCGTACTCGACCAGCGGCCATCCGTAATTCTTGCCCTTCTCGATCAGGTTGAGCTCATCGCCGCCGCGCGGGCCATGCTCGACCTCCCACAGCTCGCCGTTGGGTGAAAACGCCAGACCGTACGGAGTGCGGTGGCCCATGGTCCAGGTTTCCGCCGGGGTTAAATTCTCCGCGGGGAAGGTATAGTTGCTGACCACTTTCGCGGTCTTGGCGGCCTCCGTGTCCGTGGGCGGATCGATGAGGGGAATCGTCCGAGCCCCGGTCTTGCCGTAGTTGGGATTGTCCGGAGAAGGTTTGCCGTCGAGCGTCAAGTGCAGGATCTTGCCGACTGGCTCATTGGGATCCTGGGCGGGAGTGAAGCGTTGGCGGTCGCCGACCGACAGGAACAGGGACTGTCCGTCGGGAGCGAACGCTACCGCGCCGCCTTCCTGACCGCCCTTGCCCTTGGGCATCTGATGCCAGATCACGGCGAAGTTCGATAGCCTAGCCGTCGTTGGAATAGGTGCGCCCGGAGCAGCTCCAGGAGGCGGGGGAGGCGCCGCACCGGGTCCTCCGCGGCCTCCACCGGGAGGGCCAGTGGTGATGTTCAATTTAGCGCGCGCTAGCGCGAGGCCCCCGCCGTAATCCCCCGGCTCGGAATAGGTCAGGTAGATAATTTGGTCGGTAGCGTAATTGGGCGAGAGATAGACGCCCAGCATGCCACTCTGGCCGCTCCAATACACGGGGGGCGTACCGGTCACCGCTGCGATCTTTTCGCCTTTCGCGGACACCAGCCAAAGCGGCCCGATCTTTTCCGTGATCAGCATCCGCCCGTCGGGCAGGAAGGCAATCCGCCAGGGTAGCTCGAACGTGTTCACCGTGGTCATGGTGAAGGGCAGGCTGGCTTCAGGCTTCGTTTCGCCCGCATTGACCTGGGCCCAGGCCGCGGCCGATGCCAGGGTTAGAAGCAACGCCGATTTTGCCAATCTCATCGTCATATCTCCTTGCTTATGGACTGCCGATCTTTCTCGATCCGAGTCATTGCTGATATCGTACACCACGGTGTCAAGCATACACTACAGGGGGTCGCGCCAAAATTACAGCGCGCTATCGGGCCTGAGGTTCGCCGAGAGCGCTTCAAAAACTCTGGGATACCCTCAACCACAATAGAGTGGACCGTCTCCGATCGTCAAGGATAGAATTGTCTAACCACATTGCAATCGGTAAGTCTTGAACCCGGGAGGATATATATGGAGCGCCGGAAAGTAGTTGGATCGATTTTGATTGGCGCGGCCGCAACGATGCGCGTCGCCAAGGCGGCCGATAAAGAGATCGACATTTTGGTTGCGCACTGGAAGAAATCCAAGGCGCTGACGCTAAAGGTGGCCGACGCGATGCCGGCCGAGAACTACGACTACAAACCGTTCTCCGACGCGCGTCCGTTTGGCGGGGAGCTCCAGCACCTGGCGCAGGCCGAAGGATTCTATTTGGGACTCCTGGGCAAGGGGCGGGCGCCATCCGCTCCGCAAGGCGACACGAGCAAAGCCGCGACTGTCAAATATCTCACCGAGAACTTCGATTGGGCGATCGGCGTGGTGGGCCAACTCACCTCAGCGGATTTGACCAAAGGGTTCGGCGGAGGAAAGGGCGAGCCGGCGGCCGGGCTGGAGCTCCTATACCAGGCGATGATCCATACGGCGCACACGCGCGGTTATGCGGAGATGTACCTTCGTAACAAAGGGGTGACGCCCCCCACTTACGATGTTTAAAGGCGTTTTTTGTAGAAGACTCTATCGTTTATAGGTTACAATTCACACCATGCGAACCAAACACACATTCGGAATTCTCGCGACGACTTTAGCCGTTGGCTCTTGCGTGCTTCTTCTGGCGCAACCTCCGGCTGGCAAGGGGCCTGGCGGCGGCGGTAAGGGAAGAGGCCAAGCAGGCCCCGCGCTTTCTGTTACCTCCACTTCGTTCCAGGACGGCGGAGTGATCCCAATGAAGTACAGTTTTTATGGCGAGAACAAGTCGCCCGAATTCACCTTTCAATGGATGATGGGAACCAATCCTGCATCCGCGCCGGAGGCGT
>JASHRP010000670.1 GCA_030037375.1 Bryobacteraceae bacterium
TCGGGAAAACTTCTGAAGAGCTTCGGCGCGGGATTGTTCGCGTATCCTCACGGCTTCACCATCGACGGTGAGGGGAACCTTTGGACCAGCGACGTAAACGATGAGGCGACCGTGCTCGGCATGCCGGCTAAAAACGCGGCCGGCGTGGTGATGGGCCAGGAGGTTCTCAAATTGAGTCCCGAGGGCAAGGTGCTCATGATGCTCGGCAAGCAAGGAGTATCGGGGAACGGCCAGGATACGTTCGATCGGCCAACCGGCGTTGCCGTCGCGGCCAATGGCGATGTGTTTGTGGCGGACGGCCATGCTCCCAACCAGCACAACTCGGCACGCGTAGTGAAATTTTCAAAAGACGGCCGGTTCATCAAGGCGTGGGGACACAAAGGGCCGGCTCCCGGGGATTTCGACGAACCGCACGACATCTTTGTGGGCGGTTCGCAAGGCCGCGTGTATGTCGCCGATCGCGGCAACAAGCGGATCCAGGTCTTCGATCAGGAGGGCAATTTCATCGCGGCATGGAAACAGTTCGGTACGCCGAGCTCTGTGTTTGTGAGCCCAGACGACGCGATTTACGTGGGCGCTGCATTCCCTGACCCCGCCGCGAAGAAAGGCGAGTTGAGGGGCATCGTGGTGGGCAACGCCAGGGACGGCTCGCTCAAGGCGTTCATCCCCGATCCTGCCGACCCCGACAAGTTGGATGTGGGGACCACGGCATCAGGCATCGCTGCGGACGCCGCCGGCAATATCTACGCGGCGGATGTCGCGGCGCACAATTTGCGGAAGTACTTGAAGGTCAAGTGAGCGATTAGACAAAGCGCAGGCCGCCCTTAAGAGCCCACCTTCCCCTGACCGCCCCCGCCGTATCAAAATCCGCATGCGAGTTGGTTGAGGGAGGCGCGCCCCAAAATCAGCGTTTCTCGGTTTCGCGAGACAAAATCATTTTTCCCATGAGCCGGGCGGAGCGGCCTGGATTCGTCGCTTTTGAATCCCAAGCTCTACGGATAGTCGCGCAGGTTCTTGTATGCCTGTTCGATGACATTGGGAAGTGACGCGGCGAGATTCGGCCAGATTGAGTACTTCTGAAGTGTCACCGTGCGCTTGATCTCATCGAGGCTTTTGCCGTCCGCGATCCCCTTTGACACGGCCGCCGACAAATCTTCCAGGAATTCCCGGTTGGCCGCTACGTCAGCCCTGGTGCCTAGCCGAGCACCATGTCCCGCGATGAGCGTGTCGAAATCAAGCGCTTCGACCGTCTTGATCGAGGCAATCCACTCGCGTAGCGGCGTCCAATCGTATTCGCCCCAGACCGGCGGCGTCGTTCCGGGAAAGATGAAGTCCACGGCGAGCACGGCCTTCTCCGCAGGGAAATAGACGACGGTCATATCGTCGGAGTGATTTCGTCCCGGATAGATGAGCTCGACGGTTCGGCCGCCAAGCGTCAGATTGAGACGGCCGGTATAGGTGATGTCGGGTTTTCGAATCTCCTGGTTTAGCTCGTCCGGAGTAATCGCGCCATCATGGTTGCGATCCAGACGGTCGAAATTCGTAAGATAGCCTCCGCCGGCCTCGTCCCGATCGAGCTTCCCGTTGTGGTTGGTATCAATGTTGCCGCCGGCCAGCCGGTGCAGCTTGCCATCCAGATTCATCGCGACGTTTTCATGCGCGACAACCAGTGCGGCAGGGCCGAAGACGGCAGCGCCCTCGGCGTGATCGAAATCGTGATGGCTATAAATGATGTAGCGGACCGGTTTGTTGAACCGCCGATCTAACTCTGGCTTCAGCCAGGCGGCCTGTTCAGTGCTGACCGGGTCGGCCAGGACGATCCCGTCGGGCGTTACCAGGAAGACGGTGTTCGCGCTGCCGCTCACGTAATACAGATCACCGCGGATCTGCACGATTTCTCGCGGCCGTGCTTGTCCGCCGCGGCCCTGCGCCGAAACGATGGCCGGCGTCCCGATAATACTCAGAGCAAGCGCAACAATTGCTCGCGGCATTCCCGCCTCCTTAACACAACCGAGTCCAGTATAACCAGCCGACCCACACCATTTGCCCATCTAGAGGGACGCTTGCGGTCCTGCGGCTTGGGGTTGCCGGGGCGCGTGTTGGAAGGCCGACGGGCGGCCCGTCCCCGCCTGAACCCGCGCCGGCTTCGGGCGGAGGCGCGGGAGCGGTATCTCAATTTCTAAAAAATGCGTTAAGACCGTTAGGTTGGCCGCCTGGAGCGGTGTCGAGGCATTTTTTGAAAGCCTTAGGAAGCATCGCGCTAACAGATTCCAAGAGTGCTTGGGCCCCTTTGTTTATAGGCTTCCTAACGGTCCTAACGCCTTCGGAGGGCGTGGAGACGGAGCCAAGCGATTCAAACATGCACCGAACCTACATCGCGTTGCTCTGATCGAGGCTCCGCTGTTAATAAGCATCACCGCACTCAGGGAGCTGGCGAGCGCCAGTCCCGCTGCCATCCACAGGACCGCACGATAAACCCGACAAATCACCCGACACAACCCGACACACGCACCGGCACGGCTGCTGCGAGCATGGGACGTTCCGGCTCCTGGTCAGCGGGTCCGCGACATATCGTGCTCGCATGGGTAAATGGGTGGACGTCCGTCACGCATCGGTGCTATCTCTGGGCTAATGGAATTTAAGCCGGAAAGGCGTTTCGAGACGCTTGCGGAAGCGTTTGAGTTTATTCTCAATCGCTACGCGCTTCAACCCGCTGAACGGGTTTGGCTCCAGACCGGAAGTGGCCTGCTTGTTCCAGAACAAGTTCCGAAGTATCTCTTTCGCGGCGAATGTGGCGAATTCCAATCAACTAAGGCAGGAATCCACCGTCCAGAGAGCTTCAGTCTGAGGGATGGCTCGTTGCTTCTCACCTCGGACCTGGAGAAGCTGCGGAAACTCATTCCCAGCCTTGTCAAACGATTCATGCTGGATTACGATTACCGCCTTGAGCGCTCAGAGTCGATCGGGCTGTTACAACACTACGGTTTGCCGACGAGGATGGTCGACCTTACTG
>JASHRP010000075.1 GCA_030037375.1 Bryobacteraceae bacterium
GACGGTTCTGGGCTTCGTGCTATACGGAAGCATCGTGGTGTTGCCGATCTGGCTCCAGACGCTGCTCGGATATCCGGCCAGCGCCGCGGGACTGACGATGGCCCCACGCGGCTTGGGATCGATGATCGGAATGCCGGTGATTGGGATGATCGTGGGGCGAGTGGATCCGCGCAAGCTGCTGGCGGCGGGATTGTTTCTGGGAGCGGTGTCGACGCTCGAACTCGCATGGTTGAATCTCGATGTCGGCTTCTGGGATCTATTCTGGCCGCAGGCGATTCAAGGTTTCGGATTAAGCATGGTCTTCGTGCCATTGACCACAATCTCGATGAATCCGGTGCCGCGCGAAGCGATGGGCAACGCCACCAGCCTCTTCAACCTGATGCGGAATCTCGGCGGAAGCGTCGGAATCGCGGTCGTGACGATGATGAATACCCGCTTCCAGCAGCGCTACACCGCGATTCTGGGCGAACACGTCGAAAGCGGAAGCGCACAAAGCAGCCAGATGTTCGGCATGTTGCGTGGGCTGTTTATGTCGCGGGGCTCGGGACCGGGCCTGGCCGACCAGCAGGCCTACGCGTCGATGTTTGGATTAGTCGAAAGGCAAGCCGCGATGCGCGCGTTCGTGGACGTATTCCAAATCCTCACGCTCGCGTTTCTGCTGATGGTTCCGCTGACGCTGCTGATGCAGCGGCCAAAGCCAGGCGCGCGGCCGGGTCCCGGCGCGCACTGATCGCGTTCTCTAGGCTTCCGCTTCGGCTTGCGCCTGCTCCGTCGCAAGCTCGCGAGCGCGCTCAAAGGCCAGCTTGCCCTGATATTCCTGCCACAGCGTGGTCGCACCGGCCCAGAAATACCCCCCGACGAACAGCATCAGGAACGGCACGGCAAGGTAGTTGTAGGAATTGATCGCATACACGGTCATCGCCAGGAAGCCGCTTCCAGCAAGCAACTCGGCATAAGGCAGCCAGCCGCTGCGGCGTCGATACTTGTTGTCGCGGATTTTGCTGCCCTGCTGTCCGTATTTCGCGGTGCGGGCAAACTCGGTCTTATAGCCGATCAACGCCTCGAATACCGCGCGCGAATTGATGATCGTGAGCGCGACGCCTGCGGCCATCAGCGCCGGCAGGAACAGAAACGCCCGTTTCCAGGTTTTTGGAAAAAGCTCTCGGTGCGCCACCACATAAAACGCCGAGATCGACCAGAAAGAGGCCACGATCAACGGGAAGTCGATCAGCAGCATCTCCAGCCAGCCCATATAAAACCGTACGATCATCACCGGCAACATCATCACGCTGATGACGATCATCAACGGGTAGGAGATGTTGGGAGTGAGATGGAAAAACGCTTCCGCTTTGACGCGGAGGGGCAGGTCGGCCTTCAAAATTGATGGCAGCAGCTTCTTTGCTACCTGAGTAAGCCCTTTCGCCCAGCGCGATTGCTGCACCTGAAAGCCATAAGTTTCGACAGGCAGTTCCGAGAGACACTCGATCGACGGATCATAGACAAACTTCCATCCCTTCAACTGAGCGCGATAACTCAGGTCCGAGTCCTCGGTCAGCGTGTCATGCTGCCAGCCGCCGGCATCCTCGATCATCGATTTGCGCAGCACGCCCGCCGTCCCGTTGAAGTTGAAGAATAGCCTCGCTCCGCCGCGGGCGACGTGCTCCAGCACGAAGTGCCCGTCCAGCAGCATCGCCTGCACTTCGGTCAGTACGCTCTGATGGCGATTGAGATAGCCCCAGCGAGTTTGCACCATGCCGACCTTCTGTTCGGCGAAGTAGTGCACCGTGCGGTGGAGAAAATCGCGCGGTGGAACAAAATCCGCGTCGAAAATGGCGACGATCTCGCCAGTTGCGGTTTTCAGCCCATTCTCGAGCGCGCCCGCCTTGAAGCCGTGGCGATTGGTTCGATGAATGTACTCGATGGGCAGACCGGTTTCGGCGTATTCTTCGACCAGGCGTTCCGTGAAAGGATGCGTATCGTCGGTGGAATCGTCCAGCACTTGAATTTGAAGCAGCTCGCGCGGGTAGTCGACTTTAGCGGTCTCCTCCAGCAGGCGCTCCACGACGTAGCGTTCGTTATAAATCGGAAGCTGGATGGTCACGCGCGGAAGCGTCGAGAAACGGCTGGGAGGCTCGCCCGTGAACTGCCTGCGATGCTTCCAATACCCGCGGATCATCGCGTAGCGATGCAGGCCGTAGACCGACAGGACGGTCAATACCGTGAAATACGGGATGATCATCGCCCAATCGAAGGGCATCATCTTGTGAATGCCCTTGAAGGTGTCGTCGCCCAGGGCATCGGCGATGCGATTCACCACAACCGTGACACGGCTGGAGGCAAGCAGGGACGAGCTAGCCGCCTGCAAGAGAAATGCAGTGTGGAAGACCATGTTTCGCGCGCAGTTCGCGAACCTTCCATTATAGCCGCAGTTCCCCGCGCAATTCTTCGCCCAGTGGCACGAACAGGGGTAGCTGCGCTAAGCTTCTTCCGATGCAGTTAGATACCCAGCTTGCGGCACTGGCGGGAGCGGCCGTTCTCCTGGTCGCTCTGGGCACATGGATCGCGCTACGCGTATCTCAAAGAAGTCCTGAAAAGCGCGAGCAGCGGCGGCGCTTGCATGTCAATCGAATGGGACGATTGGGCGATGCGCTGATTACCGAAGCTGGCGACACGCTGCTGTATTACAACTACTCGGTGCAGGGGGTCGAATAC
>JASHRP010000076.1 GCA_030037375.1 Bryobacteraceae bacterium
GTAGACGGCCAGCTTGGGATGACAAGGCATTTCGTTGACCTTGCCGTTTTTCTCATGGAGTTTTAACCACCAGTGTTTTTTCTGCGGATAGTAATCCTCGACGGCGAGCGTCACGACCGCGCCGACGCGGGCGAAGGTGTAGGTCATCACGGCGATGATGGCGCGATCGCGCAGCCCGACCACGCTCGACACCTTCATGCCCTTTAGCAGCTCGGTTGCCTCGGCGGAGGAAATCACCCGCGTCGATCCCTTGCTCACCGAGTGACGCGGCCCACGCACCGAGTGCGCGGGGTTCGACGGGACGATCTGCCGGGCCCCGTGGATCTTTTTGCGAAGAGGGGTAAGCGCAAGTTTGCCATCCAGGTCAAATCGACACGAAAGGATGGCATTGACTACTGTGCGCAGATTAACCAACAGCAGGAGATTAGCCTTGTCCGGTCAGCTTCAGCGCGTCGTTCCTCGGCCATTGTCGCGCTCGTTTCTCGCAATACAGTAACATTTTTCTCGGGCCGACAAATCGTCAGCGACGGTCGGCTTAAACCTCTTCGCCGCGCTTATCCGGGTTCCTACTAGCACTGCCCTGAACTTCGAGGCACCACTTAGCGCGGACACGAGTCTAATGTGCCGCTTTGAGACTCCCCGCACTTCGAGCCCGAGAGACAACGGTGTCTGGCTCCCGGTTGGTGCATCGTCAAGGAAAGTGATTCGGAATCGTGATCGGTTCCCCAGTCCAGAACTGGTATCGAGTAGTGGTGAACGATGTGAAGCCACAGCGTCACTTGGAGTTTCAAGCTCAACGAGTCGGGCGTGGGGATATCGGAGCTTGCGATTTAATAAATCCGACTGCTCCGTCACCCCTACTGCCCCTGAACCGGACCTCCACTACCAGCATGGAGGCCACAGGTCGCTTCCCATGTTAAGTACGCATGACGTGTGACGATCCAACGCCGGCCGAGGCGCACTCCGGGAAGGATGCCCTGCTCCAGCATCGAATACACGGCCAGGCGACCGATCCGCAGTCGCTGCGCAATCTCCGGCACAGAGATGCGACCACTTTCTGATGGAATCACGTCCACTGGGCTGGGTTGAATTGGCTCCGGCACTGTCTTACTCCTGTCCGTTCTTTTCCCAGGGTGTCGCGTCCTGCTGGCCCGAAGCTTCGACCTGTAGCGGAGACTTCAATAAAGTGATTGCCGTTGGAGACCGGCGCGAGGTTTTCTTCTGGCCCGTGTTCCGCTCCAGGTTTGCAAGCCGAGCTTCCAGGTCTTCCATAGAGGCGGCCTTGGTCGCCAGCTCCAGAACGATCTCTGCGGCTCGCAACCGAGCGCCCGCAGGTTCTTCAGGATTCAACATGATCTTGAGGATGGTCGTCGCAGCTGCACCGCTCGCCTCCTGTAGTCGAGCGATGGCCCGCGAACGAAGAGCCGACTGAGCCTCCCGATAGGCTGCCATAAACTCAGGCAGTTTCACCCAGCGCCGGAGCGTGTTCGTACCGATCCCAGCCGCGCGCGCCGCCTCTTCCAGATTTTTAGCCGTGAGCAGCGCCGCGACGGCCAGCTCCATTTTCTGGACGAACTTCGCGCCGTGCCCTACCATGTGCCGCCTCTTGGCCTGATAAGGGAAGATTTTGCTTGCAATCCGGAGCAAGGTGAGGGACTCATGTGATCGCGGTGATCACCGCACAAGGAGAATTCAAAATGACTGAAGTGCGAGAGACAGCAGCGAATGCGCAGGGAACGGCGGCGGCCAAGGAGCCGGTCCCGGCCAAAAAGCCGCGTGTTGGCAAACACGCGCGGCACGTTGCGCCGTCCAAGGGAAAGCGGCCCAAGGGGGCCACTCGGGTAAAGAAGGCCCACGGCGGGGCAGGTTCCGCGAAGCCAGCCAAGAAGGCCGCCGTCGCCCGCCGAGGCAGCAAGACCGCCAAGGTTGTCCAACTGCTGAAGCGGCCTGGTGGCGCAACCGGGCCGGATCTCATGAAAGCGACCGGGTGGCAGGCACACTCGGTGCGAGGGTTTATTTCCGGAGTGCTCGGCCGGCGGATGGGCTTGAAAGTGAACTCCGAAGTCGACAGCGGGCAGCGCCGCTATTCGCTCAAAGCGTGAGGCATCTGCGATTCCGTTTTTCCGGCCGCCGAGGTTCAGCCTCGGCGGCTTTTTTAGTCCTATGACCCTCATGCGAGCTTCCTCCGTCGAGCCCGCGCAATCTGCCCGAAGGTCCGGCCGTCGCCGTCGAGTACCGCGGTCTTACCCGTGAACGCCTGCCAACGTTCCACTGCGACATCCATGTAACGCGGATCGATTTCCAAGCCGTAGTAAACTCGCTTGCAGCTCTCGGCGGCGATTAGCGTGCTCCCGCTTCCCAGGAACGGGTCGTAGCAACTCTCCCCTGGCGGCGTGTGGTTCAGAATCGGGCGACGCATGATCTCGACGGGTTTCTGGGTGGCGTGCCCGGTGGCTTCATTCTCCCCGTCGGACTCCCCTCCGAATGGATTGAGGTTTGGGACGTCCCATACGGTCGTCTGCGTGCGATCGCCGTGCCAGTGGGCATTTTCACCGTGGTGCACGGCATACCAGCAGGGTTCATGTTTCCAGTGATACGCCCCACGCGAGATGGCAAAGTGTTGCTTCACCCAGATAATTTGCGAACGGATGATGAACCCGCTGCGCTGGAGGCCGGCGGCGACTTCCGCGGCATATAAGCCGGCGTGCCATACGTAGGCGACCGAGCCGGGAAACAGAGTCCAAGCGTCTGACCAGTCGATCCGCGCGTCGTTGGCTAGACTGCCGCCTTGGCGTGTCCGTTGGTTGAGACCTGCGCGCTCGCGCCATTCGGGTTCGAGGGCGACGCCATAGGGCGGATCGGTGACCATGAGGATCGGCTTCGGCCGACCTTCTAACAAGCGGGCCACGTCTTGGCTGCTGGTGGCGTCGCCACAGACGACCCGGTGGGTCCGAGCCTTGCCGGAGTCCAAAGTCCAAAGATCTCCGGGGCGAGTGACCGGATTGATGGGAAGCGCCGGAATCTGGTCCTCATCGGTAAGACCGGAGGTATCCTGGGCGTTTAAACGCTGTGCCAGTTCCTCGTCATCAAATCCGAGCACGCCAAGGTCAAAGCTTTCAGACTCCAAAGCGGCCAATTGCTCCCGCAGCAACTGTTCGTCCCAACCGGCGTTGAGCGCGATTTGGTTGTCGGCGATCGCCAGGGCCCGCCGTTGCGCCGCCGATAAATGACCGAGCACAATTACCGGAACCTGGCGCAACTCCAAGCTCAGGGCTGCGCGGAAGCGTCCTTCACCCGCGATGATCCCGCCGTCCCGGCCGACCAGGATGGGATTGACGAAGCCGAATTCACGGATCGAGGCTGCGATTTGGGCGACCTGCTCGGGAGTGTGCGTGCGGGGATTGGTTTTGCTCGGTGACAGACGATCAATGAGCCAGTGCTCGATTCGAAGGTTCGCATCCGCCATAATCGTGTTAGACCTGTGGAAAGAATAAGGCTGGCGCGCTTGGATGTCGAGAATTGCTTTGTAACTTAAGGTCTGGAGAT
>JASHRP010000671.1 GCA_030037375.1 Bryobacteraceae bacterium
GAACGCTGGTGGTCGACAAGACGGGCCTCAAGGGAAGCTACGATTTCGCGCTGCCGTGGACACCGCAAACCGCACCGGGCGGCGAGGGGCCGTCGATTTTCACGGCCATCAAGGAATTGGGATTGCGGCTCGAAAAGGGCAAATACCCCGTCGAAACCATCGCGATCGAGAGCGCGGCGAAACCTACGATCGATTAACCGTGGTTAGCCGCGATGTCCGCTCGAATGGCCGCCGGAGCTATGTCCGCCTCCGCCGTGCGATGAGGACGCGTGGGCGCTCCCGCCTCCGTGTGACGACGAAGCATGCGGAGCCGAATAGTGGGGCGAGGAGCTATGTGGCGCGGAGAAATGCTGCTGTGACGGAGTATGAGATTGCGCGAAACTGCGCGACATGTTCTGCGATTCGCGCGGCTGGCTGAAAGACCGGGATTGCGGCTGGCTGAACGATCGCGCTTGGGGCTGGCTAAAGGACCGGGATTGTGGCTGGGCAAACGACCGGGCCTGCGGCGCACTGTATGAGCGAGCCTGGGGCTGACTATTGAATGAGCGAGCCTGCGGCTCGCTGTGGAACGCGTTGCTTTGAGGCGCGGTCCGCGCGGCGAAGGAGTTTCCAAAACTGCGTTCGGCGCCATTGGATCTTTCACCGCTGACTGCGCCGCGCGATACCCCTCCGGCTTGAGCCCGCGGGGCTTCCGCTCGCCCGAATCCGCGATTCGCCTCCGCGCGAGCGCCTTCAATCCGTCCTCCCGTGGCGAAGTGTCCGCCGAAGCGAGCTGCCACGGCCCGGTTGGCGTACGGCACGCCCATGCGATGAATCGGATCGTGCATCCAGAATTGGTGGGCCGCCAGCGAACCGCCGCCGAATCCGTACCCATATCCGTGACCGCCCCACCATCCGGTGAAGAAGTGCGCGAAGAACTGCGGAATCCAAAACAGGGCGTGAGCGAACCAGTTCAATCCCCATCCCCACGGGCCGAAGTTAAGCAGGCCGGTGAACAGAGATCCGAGAAAGACGCCCGGCGAAAAACCGATTCCCGCGCCGAATCCCCAAGTAGGCGGATACCACAGGCTCGGATACGCTCCGTAAGCCGGCGGACCCCACACCGCGTAGGGCTGGTACACGGGAACGTACACCACCTGCGGATCGGCCGGTTGAATCTGCACGGCGCTCTGCCCATCCTGGTATTGCGTGCTCACCGCCTGCTGCGGCGTGCTCCGCAAAGCGCCGGACTGTTGCGCCCGCACGCGAAGCGCCTGGACGGCGCGCATCACATCGGCCTGCTGACCGAGGAACGCGTTGCCAAGATCCGTGGTCCAGCGGACATCGTGTCCCAGGATATCGAGCACATCCGGGAACGCGACTAGAGCCTGCACGCTTGGGTCCCAGCTTTGCTGCTTGGCGGCCTCGACCAATTGGGCCGCGGGCATGCCCCGGCGCTGCTGCAACCACTGCTCGGCATCGACGATTTCCAATGGATACGTGCTTGCCGCGAGGACTTGGCCGAGCAACGGATCGGGGTACAACGCGATGGGCGCGACCAGGTCCTCAAGCTGCTGCGGCGTCAGAGGTTGGGCGTCCTGAGCGGGCGTCGGAAGAGGTTGCGGCTCTTGCGGGGCGGCTGGGGCAGGCTGCTGGGGATACTGCTGGGGCGCGCCCTGATATGGAGGCAAGCTCTGCGCACCCAGCAGCCCGGCGACCGCGAGAATCGCCACCGCTCCGCGCGGAAACCAACTAGCAGGCCGCACCATACAGCACCTCTTTCTACTGTCCCGAACCGTCAACCGCTTCCGAACCGTTGGACGCCGGAAGCGGCCGGAAGGGTCCCTTGAAAACAGTATGGCGGAATTAAATTCCGGTAATTGGCCCGCTTGACACCCGGCGTGGCCGTAGGATCGAATAGTACTGCTTTGGGTCTCAGGCAATTCTTTCGTGAGGGAGCTGATATGAAACTATTCGCGTGCCTGGCAATGGCGTTGACGATGCCTTTCGCATGGGGGCAGCGCGACTCCGCGCATTGGGTCGCCACATGGGCTTCGGCGCAGCAACAGGCGCGAGGTGGAGGTCCTCCTCGCGGCGCTGCGCCCCAAGCTGGCGCACAAGGACCGGGTGTGCAGGCACAGGCTGGACAAGGACAGGCTCCTGCGGCTCAAGCGCCTGCGCAAGGACAAGGCGCAGGACAAGGAACTGGACCGGCGGCGGGCACTGGCCGGGGTCGCGGCGGCGGAGGGTTCGGTGGTGGCCGGGCTTTCAACAATCAGACGGTGCGAATGATCGTGAAGAGCAGCGTGGGCGGGCGTCGAGTTCGGGTACACTTTTCTAACGCGTTCGGCGCGATGCCGCTGAGCATCGACTCGGCGCACATTGCGCTTCGCGATAAGGATTCGGCCATTACGGCCGGCTCGGACCACATTCTGACGTTCAACGGGTTGAAGGGCTGCACCGTTCCTCCCGGCGCGGAAATGATCAGCGACGCCGCGGATCTCAACGTGCCCAAGCTGGCCGATCTCGTGATCAGCGTTCATGTTCCTAGCGATACGGGTATAGCGTCAACCCATTCGATGGGGCTGCACACGGCCTACATCGTGGATGGCGACGAGACGGCCGCAACGGAGCTGACGAATCCCACGACGGCTCAATCCTGGTATTGGATCTCCGCAGTGGACGTGGACGCACCAGCCAGCGCTGGGACGATCGTCGCGTTCGGCGATTCGATCACCGATGGCGCAACCTCTACGCCTGACACTGACCGAAGCTGGCCGAGCGTTCTTGCGCAGCGGCTGCAGGCGAATCCCGCGACGGCGAACCTCGGGATCGTGAACGAAGGGATCTCCGGAAACCGGGTGCTGGGCGATGGAGCGGGCGTCAGCGCGCTGGCGCGGTTCGATCGCGATGTGTTGTCGCAGTCGGGCGTGAAGTGGCTGATGATTATGGAGTCGATTAACGACATCAACGGCGGAGCGCGGCAGGGCACGGTCACGGCGGATGCGCTGATCCTGGGCCTGAAGCAGATGGTGGAGAAGGCCCACACGCACGGCATCAAAGTCGCGGGGTGTACGCTGACTCCGTACGGCAACATCAGCGACCAGGGCGAAGAGATGCGGCTCGCGGTGAACAAGTGGATTCGTACTCCGGGAAACTTCGACGCGGTGGTCGACTTCGACGCGGTGATCCGGGACCCGCAAGATGCCAAGCAGTTCAAGCAGGGCTACAACAATACCGACAAGCTGCATCCGAACGATACCGGGTATAAGGCGATGGCGGATGCGGTGGATCTGAAGATGTTTACAAAGTAAAGAAATTTGGCCGCGAATGAACGCCGATCTATCGCTCATGACACCCAAAGTGGTCTGGGCGAAGGCGTGATCAGGAGCGGAGTTGACACTCGTGTCAGCCGCCTCTAGCCTGAGGACATGGACATACAAGTCGACGCCGAACTTGAAGCAAAGCTTTCGCTTCTCGCGGCCCAGCAGGGACGCGAAGCGAGGGAACTGGTCCATGACGCGTTGAGCCGCTACGTGGAGGACGAGACCCGGTTCCTTGAGGGCGTCGAACGCGGCATCGCCGCCGCCGATCGAGGCCAGTTCATCGAGGAGGAGGAGCTGGATGCGCGAGTTGAGAGAATGCTTAAGCGTTGAGGCGTATCCGTTGGACCGCGCCGGCCGCGGCTGATCTGGAACAGATTCACGACTACTTGCTGCAGCATCGGCCGAACGCCGCGCGGAACACCGTATCAAGGATCTATGAATCGATTCGATCGCTGGGGGGCTCGCCGTTCATCGGTAGACCAGGCCAAAGAAGCGACACGCGAGAACTCATACTTGCGCCACTGCCCTACGTGATTGTGTATCGGGTGCGAGACGGCGCGGTGGAAGTTCTGCACATTTAGCACGGAGCGCGTAGCCCGCGAGGTGAGAACGAACTCTAATTAAAATTGCATTCTCTACTGCGGGTCGGAAGCTTCCGCGAGGGCTTGGTCAAACACCGCCCATTCGGTGCAAATTCGCATAACGCCTTCCAGGCTGGCGAAGCGGCGGACGAATTCGGCCGTCACTTGGACGAAACGTGAACCCGTGAGCATAGTGACGGTGGCGAGCATGTCCTTGCTCGCGCTGAGCCATGCGGCCCAGTCGCCGCTGACTTCGATGGACGCGCCCAGGACATCGCGAGCATCGATAAACAAACGAATCCGGCCGAAACTTTGAATCAAATCGTCGAGCGACTTCATAGGGGCAGTCGCGAACTCGCCAATGTCGGTTCCGCTGATCTTGAGGAGAATCACGCGGTGCGGCAGGCTGTGGATGCCGAGTTCACAATGAACGCCGTGATAGCGAATGTCCGGCGGACCCAGCGGCTTGGGGCGTGTGCGCCGGGAAAGTCGAGGCTCCGTCTTAGAGTGCAGTTTCAATGAGCGGTCGTTCGCGTCCGCTGGACCAGGCATGGACCCATCGTAATCTAAACCAAGCTGCTGATCTTGTGGCCGGCCATGCATTCGGCGAAGTTGATCGTAAAAGGGACGGCGGTTCATTTACGGTGACTTTCGAGCAGTTCGTCGAGCGTCTCCTGGCGGTAACGAAAGTTCGTGCGTTTGAGCCGCTCGAACGCCTCGGCCAGGTTCAAGAGACCGAGCCTGGCGGCTCGCTGCAAAATACCGAGCGTGCCCGTGACACTCAGGCCGAGATGGATGGCTGCTTGTGTTCCCTTACGTTCATCGATCAGAAGCAAGTCCGCGCGAAGGGAGACAGCCAGCGCGATCGCGGCACGTTCACCCTTCCCCAACGCCTGGAGTGACGAGTCATCCGCAAGACTGACGGCCTGCTTTACGTCCACCCATGGTGGAAGCGCTGCGGACCACGCTTGAATGGCGGCAGGAGCTAGCGGATGACGCAACTCCGCATGGACTGCATC
>JASHRP010000672.1 GCA_030037375.1 Bryobacteraceae bacterium
ATCGGTTGCCGGCTCCAATCTATTGCAGGTCAGCTCGGTCGCAACCAACCCGATCTATGGAAACCAGAACAACTACTCGATTTCGGGATCGCGTCCGGAGGGCACTGCTTTCCTACTCGACAACACCGATATTTCGGATTTCTTCAACCACGGAACGGGTTCGGGCGTGACGGGCAACGCTCTCGGAGTGGACGCGATCGCGGAATTTCAGGTCCTGACCAACACATACAGCGCCCAGTTCGGAGGAACCGGCTCAGCGGTAAACATCGCCAGTAAATCGGGAACCAACCAGTTCCATGGAACCGCCTATGAGTACCTCCGCAACAACGACCTGGATTCGCGCGGTTATTTCGACGTGAACGCAAACGGGCAGCCGGCCGGGCCACCGCCGTATCGGAGAAACCAGTTCGGGGGAAGCCTGGGCGGTCCACTCCGGAAGGACAAATTGTTCTTCTTTGCGAATTATGAGGGCCTGTTTTCTTCCCTTGGCCAAACCGAAATCGCCTACGTTCCGGAGCCTTATGTGCTGAAAGGCCAGATATGCAGCATTAACCCACAAACCGCTTCGCCGGGTTCGACCACGTGCCCGTCCAGTGATCTCACCCAGGTCGTCCCCGTCGTTCCCCAGGTTCAGGCGGCGATTCTCGCTTTGTATCCCAGACCTGCCGCCTCCGCTCCCGACTTAGGGAGTTACGCTCCCTTCCCCGAAACGGGGAGCTTGGACACCTCGGAACGATATTTTTTAGGGCGCATCGACTATGTGATTTCACAGCGCGACTCTCTGTTCGGGCGTAACGTGGTGGACTGGGTCAATCAGACCAATCCGTTTGCCGGCTCGCCGATTCCTCTTTGGCCGGACCTCGAGACCACACGCAACCAGTACGCCACGGTGGAGGAGCGTCACACGTTCGGTCCGACCGAAGTCAATCTGTTCCGCGTCAGTTTTGTACACACCGGCTCCTACGGCAATCCAACGGGTGAGGTGCCCGCGCTTAATTTGTTCCCCGTCCCCGCCCCGAACACGGTCGTGGCTCCCGGCGGTGGACTCAGCACGATTGGAGCCGACGCTTCTGATCCGTTTCGAGTCGCTCAGAATAAGGCGCAGATCGGGGACGATTTTCTGTGGAGTCTGGGGAGCCACCGGATCATCGCCGGGGCTTCCGCCGCCAGAATTCAGAGCATCCTGGAAAAGGGGCAATACGACGGGGGTAACTTTACGTTTTTCACTCTCTCCAATTTCCTGGTCGGCTCCGCCGATCTGTATTACGGCGATGCGCCACCCGCGACGGGTTACAATCCCTCGCGCGGCTTCCGCCAGGTCGACTTCTCCCCGTATGTTCAGGACGATTGGAGGGCGTCACCGAAGCTCACCCTGAACCTAGGGCTGCGCTGGGACTTCACCAGCAACCCGATTGGCAGTGGCGCGCCACTCGAAGCCGTCGTCAATCCTTTGACTAGTTCCGGCTTTACCACGGTGCAGCATGCGCTCGCTCAGAATCCGAATTGGGCGAATATCGACCCCCGGTTCGGCCTCGCCTACGATCCCTTCGCTGATCATAAGACCTCCATCCGCGCCGGTTTTGGAATCTTTCACGAGCAGGTGGAAGCGCGGACGTATGCTCTCGGCTTCGTTCAGTCCGCGCCGTCCGCGTTCATTCTGGATGAGCCGCCCACTGGCGGAATTCCGTTTCCACAGATCCCGAACACGCCTCCGGATCAAACCCAGGGAATCAGTTATAGTGGGACCACTCACGCGCCGTATGTGATGCAGTACAACGTGAACGTGCAGCGGGAGGTCATTGCGCACGCAGTAGCCACACTCGCGTACGTTGGTTCGCACGAGGTTCATTTGTTTACCCAGATGAACGAGAATCTTCCGATTCCGTGCAGCGAGGCCACTGGCTCTTTACCCTCCTGGTGTCCAGCGACGGCTTCAGGCCCTCCCGGATCAGCCGGGAATCCCTTTACGGGGGAACTGACCAATCCGAACTTCTCTGATTTGGAGGATGCCGTACCGGTGAGTACGTCCCGCTACAACTCCCTCCAGGCGTCTCTCAACCGGCAGTTCGGCGTGGGATTTCAGGCGCAGGCGTCGTACTCGTGGTCTAAGTGCACCGATGATGGCTCCTCGACGTATCCACTCGAAAACTCTTTTGGGATCACCGATCCGTTCGACCGGGCATTGGATCGAGGACCATGTACGTTTAATCGCACCCAAAATTTCGTGGTCAACGCGTTGTACTCGTTGCCGTTTCGTCGAAACAAACTTGTGTCGGGATGGCGGCTTGCCACCGTGATCACCGCTTCCTCGGGTCTTCCGATCAATGTGGCGGACGGATATGATGACAGCCTGGGGGGCGGCGAGGCTCGTCCGAACTATTCCGGAGCGGCCGGATGCCATCCTTATGACATTGTGAACGAACCAATCGCCGGACCAGCAATCCAGTACTTTAACCCGGCTTGCTATACTCTGGAGCCATTGGGGACCGATGGCGACGTGGCGAGAGACTCGATCTATGGCCCTGGTCTTGTCAATGTCGATATCGCGGTTCTCAAGCGAACCACGTTCACCGAGAAGCTGGATTCCGAGTTCCGCGCCGAAATCTTCAATCTGTTTGACCGCGCCAACTTCGGTCTGCCGAACCCCAACATCTTCACGGGTCCGACGGCCGGCCAAATCACATCGCTCGCGACGCCGCCCCGTCAGATCCAGCTTGCGGTCAGGTTGTTATTCTGAGGCGTGAGGCGCGAACGACAGGACGAGGCATACTTCAAGGTTCAGAGAACCATGGCATCGTGTGTCAGCGAGGCCCCTTACGCGGTCGACGAGAGGGACCTTTTCCAGACCGTTTGCAATACCTTCCTGAGATCCGCATTATTTCGATTCGCGTGGTTCGGCGCGGGGATGGGACGCAGCCCTTCGGCGCGCAAG
>JASHRP010000077.1 GCA_030037375.1 Bryobacteraceae bacterium
GTTTTACGCGCAGAATCGCGCCGGTCAAACCCTCCATGCGGTAGTTGTAGCCGCGCATCACGTGATGATACCGGCTCTCTTCGCCCCAATTGCGCAACAACCGAACCGTCCGCGCGATCTCGGGGTTGTTCGTCACCACGCAGCCGCCTTCGCCATAAGCGCCCAGATTCTTGCCGGGATAGAAGCTGAAGCAGCCGATATCGCCGATCGCGCCCACGCGGCGGCCTTTGTACTCGCCCGCGTGGCATTGGCAAGCGTCTTCAATAACTGTCAGCCCGTGCGTACGAGCAATTTCGAGAATCGCATCCATGTCCGCGGCGTGCCCGAACAGATGCACCGGCATGATCGCTTTGGTCCGCGGCGTGATCGCCGCAGCGATCTTAGCGGGGTCGATGTTGTAAGTCTGGGATTCGATATCCACGTAAACCGGCCTCGCGCCGGTATATAAAATCGCGGCCGCGGTCGCGACGAATGTGAATGGCGTCGTGATCACTTCATCGCCCGGGCCGATGCCCGCCGCGAGCAGCGCCAGATGCAGCGCGCTGGTCCCCGAGTTCGTGCCGATGCAATGCTTCGCCACTTGAAACGCCGCGAACTCCTCCTCGAACGCGGCGACCTCCTTGCCCAGGATGAACTGACTCGATTCCAGCGTCCGTTCGATTGCGGAATCAATCTCGCTCTTGATGGAGCGGTACTGCGCCTTCAAATCGGCGAACGGAATCATAGCGCCTTCGTCGTCTCGATATAATTGAAGACTTTGACAGCCCCCCCAAATTTATCCATCGTTATTCCAGCGTACAACGAGGACAAGCGCCTTCCGCCGAGCTTGGCTGCGATTCGCGGATACTTAGATGGATCGCCGGACCGTTCCGGCGGCGAAATCATCGTGGTCGACGATGGTTCGCGAGACGGCACGGCCGCCCTCGTCGAATCGGTGACGAAGCAGGACCCGCGCGTGCGTCTGATCCGCAATCCTGGAAATCGCGGCAAAGGCTATTCGGTCCGGCGCGGGATGCTCGAAGCACGCGGCGAATGGATTTTGTTTTCGGACGCCGACCTCTCCGCGCCCATTGAGGAACTCGACAAGCTTCTTGACGCCGCCCGCCAGCGAAATGCGCAGGTTGCGATCGGATCGCGCGCGCTGGATCGATCGCTGATCGGCGTGCATCAAAGCGCCCTGCGCGAATTCGCCGGAAGGCTTCTGAATCAGGTAATGCGATGGATTACCGGGTTGAAGTTTATGGACACGCAGTGCGGATTCAAGTTGTTCCATCGGGACGCCGCGCGGCTCATCTTTCCGCGTCAGCAGCTCGATAGCTTCACATTCGATGTCGAAGATCTATTCATCGCGCGTCAGCTCGGCATCCCGTCGATTGAGGTTCCGGTGCGATGGAACAATGTGGAAGGAACCAAGGTGGGAGTGCTTGTCGGCCCTCAATTCTTCCTCGATCTCCTACTGATTCAGTGGTATCGCCTTGCGGGAAAATACCGGCGGTAACGTGTTTTGATAACCCACGCCGCGTCTGTGGCACGATTGTTAATGCATGCCCGCCCCAATCCAACAACGCCTTCGTGGCGTGGTCGAAAAGATCGCGAAACAGCCGCTGCCTCAAGATCCGGAAGAGTCGCTTTTTGAGAGCGGCCTGCTCGATTCCTTCGCCTTGACGGACGTAGTGAGCGCGATTGAAGAGGAGTTTTCGATCAAAGTTCCCGACGCTGACTTGACGCCGCGCAAATTCGATTCCCTGGCGCGCATGGAATCCTACGTCGCGGCGCACCTCTCGTGAGCGCGCATCTTCACGGCTTCGGCATGCACGTGCCGGACCGCGTCGTGACCAACACCGATTTAGCGGCGCGTCTCGGCTGCACGGCCGAATGGATCGAAAGCGCCTCCGGAATTCGCGAGCGGCGCTGGGCAGAGGACGTGACCAGCATCGCGGATCTCGCGGTTGCCGCGGGCGAGGATTGTCTTGCTCGCGCGGGTGTGGACCGATCGAGCGTCGGCATGCTGATTCTCGCTTCCGGCAGTGCTCCTGGCGGGTTTCCAGGACCGGCCGCGGAGGTTGCGGCGCGATTGGGTCTCGGCTCGACGCCCGCGCTCGACCTTCCGATCGCCAGCGCGGGCAGTTTGTTCGGGATGGCTCTGGCCGCGCGGCTGGCCGAATCGATGGGCGATATTTTGGTGATCGCCGCCGAGAAAATGTCCGCGCTGATTCAAGCGCATCCGCTGGATCAAAACTCGGCAATCCTTTTCGGCGACGGCGCAGGAGCCGCGCTGATCAGTCCGCGACCGGGTCTCCTGCGCATTCAACACAGCGTGATCCACACGGACGGACAATCTCGCGACGAGCTTCGCTACGACGCCGCTTCAGGCTTCAAGATGAACGGACTGGTGGTGATCCGTCAGGCCGCGAATCGGATGCCCTCCGCCATTCGTGAGGCGCTGGAACGCTCCGGTATCGCGCCCGCGCAGGTTTCCGCATTCCTGCTGCATCAGGCGAATCAGAATCTGTTGACGCGCGTGGCAAAATCTCTCGAAGTGCCTGCGGAGCGGATGTTTTCGAACATCGCCCGCTATGGAAACACGTCTTCGGCTTCTCTATTGATCGCGGCCGCGGAATGGGCCGCGAGCGACCCTCCCGCCGGTCCGGTGGTCTTCGCGGCCTTCGGAGCCGGATTCCACTGGGGGGCAATCGTGGCTGGTTAGCGTTTCTTGTCCACGTTTTTATCAATCCACGCAATGATCAAATCCGCGAGCTGAAGGTTGTTCTTGTCCTGCATCAGCATGTGGCTGTTGCCCTTGATTCCCATCTTGGGCAGGGACATCATCTCCGCATTGCCGCCCGCGTCGTTCACCTGCTTCACGAAGGTCTGGCAGGAATCGAATGACATCGGCCAATTGTTGAATCCCTGAACGTCGCCCAGATGGTCGCCGAACATGACCAGCGTCGGGATCTTCGCGAGAGTCGCCAGTTGGTCCTTCTTAAGCATGGTTTCGCATGGCATTTCGATCGAGATGATGCCCCGGACGCCGGCCGGGTTGATGAGCGCTGACTGTTCGGGGAAGAAACCGGATTCGGAGTGACCCATCAGAATCGCGCCCTTCAGCTTCACCGCCAGTGTGGCCATGTTGGTCCAGGTGGGGTTGGGATTCGGAAGCAGACTGTTGAGATCGGGAATCATCTGCTTGTAGAGTTCGTCTGCGGCGTCCACCGGGAATTGTTCGTCGGGGAAGGCTTTGCCGTAGGTCGGGCCGAAGCGGAAGATGGACCAAGCGATCTGATGACTCGCCATCAGCACGTTGGGGAGCTGGCTTGGCGGAACCGTCCCGGCCTTGACGGCGTTGATGGTCGTGGCGTCGAACCCGGAACGCGCGCGCGAGACCTGATCGGCCAAATAAACGCTGCGATCCTTGCGCACGAAATATTCGTTCCATCCCATTCGGCCGTCCGGCGTGGTCTCCCAAGTCTTGCTGCTGAGGCAGCAGCCGTGGACCATGACCACCGGCGTGTGGCGGTTGCCGTTCACCGGAATCTGATACTGCACGTACATTTGGTTCACGGTCACGTCGCCGGATGCGAAGGGGTTGCCCCGTCCGCCTGGTGCGTTCGCGGGCGGAGGCGGCAGCGCCTTGGTCTCGCCGCCGACGAAGAAGCTGCCCTGCTCGGCGATTACCAAAGGCTTGGAGGGTTTCGACTCTTGCGCAGCCGCAGCAAATGCAAGAAATGCCAGCACGCCGTAACGAGTTTTCATGGATTCTACGATATCAACTCAACGACGGCGTGAGACTCCCCCACCCTGCCAAAGGCCCGGTGAAGGGATTTCTGGAAACAAATCCAGACTGCGCAGACTCAAACCGGATGTATGCACGCGGCGGCCGAGTGCTCCGAGCGGAGGCGGTTGCGCAAACAATACCATGCGGCGTTGCGAGCTTACATCGATGCCACGGACGCACTGGATCCATTGGAATTTGACGAAGAGTTCGACCACGCCTACAACGAAGCTACCTTCGCCAGACTCGATTTCGAGCGCTGCCGGCAAGCCTATCACCGGCACGTTTCCGACCACGCATGCGCGTATTAGAACGACTTGGATATTATGCAATCCGCTGATTCGCTGATCGCGCAATGCGTCCATTGTGGCGCGGAGACGGAGCTGTACGACGCCGGCGTGCCGATTTGCGTGGATTGCGTCGACAAACCAAGCGCAGCACGAAAACCCCCGAGCCGGGAAACGTCAATGGATTCGAATCGCAAACCGGAGCCCGAGTACTCCTGCGGACGATCCGGTTCAGCCTAATCGACTCTATAACCAACATGTGGAGCAGCCCGCAGGATCGCGGCGTATAATCACCACAAGGAGCGAATGCCTCATGAAGCTATTTGTGTTGGCATTGTGCATGGGAAGCGTCGCGTCGTTTGGTCAAGACAAACCACAGATTCCCGTCGAGCAACGAGCAATGATCGAACGCATGTCTCAACGGCTGCGAACCGAAATTGTTAGCAGAGCCGTCCTTCAGCACCAGCCGTTTTGGTTGCAGGACAGCTCGCTCGGGCCAATCGTAATAACGGCGACGGCTGTCACGGCGGACGAGCACACGCTCACGTTGGCCGGTGTCGAGTTCAAATCCAATGCCGTTGCAGTGTCCGCCGATGAGGCGATCTACGACTTTCGCTCCGGTCGCATCGAGCCCCGCGGCAATGTTCACCTCGCTCCGGTCAGGTGATAAGTTTCGCTTAACGGACGGTTTCCGTGCGCGGTTTTTGCGCGGACGCGGTCAGGCGCGCCTGGCGATCGATCATTCCGTTGCGAACAAGCTCGATATCTTCCGGGGCGAACGTTAATTTGCCGGCGGCAATTGCAGCATAGTCTTCAGGCGTCCATTGCGCCTTCATGATTCCGGTCGGCGAGTGGCGCGCTTCGCCTTCGAGGATGTGCACTATCTCATGGACCAGGACATAAGCGAGCAGGTGCGGCTCATGCGCCGGGCTGACAATGGACTGAACGCGATCGTAAAAGACGCGGATATCATGGCGAGCCGCCGGCTGGCAGATCGCGAGCGCCCCAGGCATCAAGTTATCGGGGGTCTGAACGGTGAGATGGACTTGAATCGCGGCGCCGCTTTGACAACGGCTGCCGTGGACCCAAGCGAGTTGGACCGCGGCGCGCGCAAGCAGCTTCGAGGCTTCCGATTGCGCCAGGTAAGTAGTGCTGGTGCTGGCCTGCGCGATCCGGTCCAGGCATACAAGCACTTCCGGGGCGGACGTTCGCCAAGCAGCCGTCGCGGTATTGGCGGCTCCGAGAACCTGAACAAATGATAAAACTATGAGGATCTTCACCTGTCAGTCACCCAATTGTCGCATGACTGTGACTCGATTGTTATCGTAAATTTGCGAGATAGTCACTTAGGGCCACTTAGGCTGCCAGGCCCGATCGACGAATAAGCGGGACTTGGGTCAGCCGTTCGACGAGGTCGAAGGGCTTTGAGGGCGAGCCGCAAAGTTTTGACGACAACTGAAATCGGCACATCGGCTAGCGGTGTGTTGTCGCCAGGTCTGCCAAAGGTCTCCCTGCAAATTTTGCAGGAAATAAAACTACACCGTGAAACTCAAATCGGGTGATGCACCCTTCGGCAGAGTGCTCCGAGCGGAGGCGGTTGCGCTGGCAATACCGTGAGGCATTGCGAGCGTACATCGACGCCACGGACGTGCTTGACCCGTTGGAAATGGGCGAAGAGTTCGATCACGCCTACAACTTGGCTACGTTTGCAAGGATCGAGTTCGAGCGCAGCCGGGAAGCCTACCACCGGCACGTTTCCGAACACGGCTGCTCGTAGCAGGGCCCAGCGTATTCGCCACGGGAATCGTCAGCGAGTCTGTCAAACGCGCTCCACCGTATTTCACATCACGAGATAACCGCGACGGCTATACTCAAAGCGGAGGGTCGCCGCGTTTGCTCGCCGCAGTTGCCGCTGGCATTATTGTCGTCTTTATAGGGGGCCTATGCCTCGGGCTTCCCGTATACGAGCTGTACTATCGGCGAAAATCCCGCGCCAGCGTCAGTTGGCCGCAGGTAACGGGAACCATCAGCAGGACCGGAGTGACGCGGTCCACTAATGCATTTGGGGGAGACACGATTGCGGCTGAGGTGATATATCACTATGAGGCGTACGGTGTCCCCCATGTGGGCACGCGGATCGGGTTCAACGACGTCTATTACCGGAGCAAAGAGGAGGCCCGGGCCGCGCTTGACCGGTATCCCGTGAACTCCACTGTGACGGTGTACTTCGACCCCGCGAACCCTGAGAAGGCAATCCTGTCGCGTGAATATCGGAGCGTCGCGCGCGGGATCGTTATCATATACGTCTGCGTGGCATTAATCGCAGTCTGCCTGGTGATTCTGCAACGCTTGGGTCCCGGCCCCACTGCACGGACCCAACCTCAGGCGGAGCCGTTTGTGCCCCCGCCTCGCGTTATGGAACCACCTGAGAGATCCGGACCTGCTGTTGTGCCCAAATCCCAACCAAAGGCCGAACCCACAGTAGTGGCCAAGGCCGGGACTCAAGTGGTACCGAAAATTGAGCCCAAATCCGAGCCGCAAGGCGACCGCGTGGCCTCCATTGAACTGTACGCAGCGTTGCGAGCCAA
>JASHRP010000673.1 GCA_030037375.1 Bryobacteraceae bacterium
CCCTTAACGAATTTGCAAAACGTGGATCTTATCACAACGGGCGGAATTCACGTGCGTCCAAGTGCCCAGCAGCTGATCGAGCTGGACAGTTCAGGCGTTCGGAGAAACCACTCGAAGCAGGTCCGCGATCTGCTCAATGGCCCAATCCGTTTCGTCCGGCGTGATCGCATACGGCGGCATAAAATACAGAACGTTGCCGAGCGGGCGAAGAAGCAGGCCGCGATCGAGCGCCGCGGCGGTGATGCGCGGACCGAAATCGTTTAAATAGCCGGGGTGATCGGTCCGCATCTCGACGATCCCTACGCCGCCAATCACGCGGACATCGCCGACACTATCCAGCTTCCGTAGCGGCTCAAGCCCGGCTCTCAATCGGCCTTCGAGAGCGCATACGCGATCGAGAGTTCCTTCTTCGCGGAACAGATCAAGGCTCGCGAGGCCGACCGCGCAGGCGAGCGGGTTCGCGGTGTAGGAGTGGCCGTGAAAGAAAGTCTTGCCGCGATCGTCGCTCAAGAAGGCTTCGTAAATCGGCGCGGTCCCCGCTGTGGCGCCCATCGGAAGATAGCCGCCGGTGAGCGCTTTCGATAGGCAGATGATGTCGGGCGATACGCCGGCGTGCTCGCAGGCAAACATCTTGCCTGTGCGGCCGAAGCCGGTCAGCACTTCGTCGGCGATCATCAGAGTGCCGTATCGATCGCAGAGGCGCCGAACACCGGCAAGGAACTCAGCCGGCCAAACGATCATTCCACCCGCGCCTTGCAGCATCGGCTCGACTAAGACGGCTGCGGCGGAATCGCCCGATTCCTTCAACCGCGCTTCGAGATCGCCAAGGCAGTCGATTTGGCAGGTCGCGCGATCAAGACCCAGCGGGCAGCGATAGCAGTAGGGCGCATGCGCGCGGAACACCGGGAACAGCATCGGGGCAAAGGGGCGCGTGAAGGGCGAATCTTCGCTCACCGACATCGCGCCAACCGTATCGCCGTGATAGGCGTGATGGAGAGCGATGAAGGTGCGCCGCGTCTCGCCACGATTCTCCCAGTACTGGAACGCGAGCTTGAGGGCGACTTCGACCGCGGTCGAACCGTTGTCGGAATAAAACACGCGCGACATGCCGCGCGGCAGAATCGCGAGCAGGCGTTCGGCGAGCTCCACAGCCGGGCGATGCGTAAAGCCGGCAAACAGCACGTGCTCCATTTCCCGCGCCTGCGCGGCGAGCGCTTCATTCAATTTGGGATGCGAATGCCCGTGGATATTCACCCACCAGGATGAAATTCCGTCGAGGATCTTGCGGCCGTCTTCGGTGTAGAGATACACGCCCTGCGCGCGGCTAATGGGCACCGGAGCGGGAGCCGTCAGCATCTGCGTGTAGGGATGCCAAAGCGCCGCGCGATCGCGATCGGCGAGGCTCATGGTAAGAGGCTCATTGCAAAAATTCCTGCAAGCGATTCTCCGGATCGAGAGATCCCGCAGCCCACTTCCGGAGGGCAGCGGCAGTGAACGCTTCAAATCGCGGCATCTCGCCGAGCACGGGTACGCTTCCATAGTGCTCGATCGCGCGCCGATTATCTGGATCGGGATCGCCGATCATTACGACTCCCGCGACGCTGAGCCGGCGCGCCCTCAGAGCTTCGATCGTCAACAAGGTGTGATTGATCGTGCCCAGAGTTGTGCGCGAGGCGATTACCACCGGCAGTCCGAGGCGCTCCATCAGATGCACAATGAGGTCGGATTCGTTAACGGGAACCAGAGCCCCGCCCGCACCTTCGACAATCCAGGCGGCATCGGACTGTTTTGGCGCCGCGATGTGGGTTCCAAGATCGATGCGAATGTTCGCGCGCTGGGCCGCGAGATGCGGCGAAACAGGATCGGGAAGACGGACGCCGTGAAAATACGCGGCATCGCGGGACGATTCGGAGAGGCGCAAGACTTCGGCGGTGTCATCGTCCGCGCCGGTTTGAATCGGTTTCCAGTAGCGGGCCCCAGGATAGCGAATTATGAGAGCCGCGGATAAAACCGTTTTGCCGACGCCCGTGTCGGTCCCGGTTACGAAGAGGCCGCGCACAAAAGATCCACGAGTCGATCTAGCAGGGCTTCCGTGAGATTCACGTTTATCGAGAGCCGCAGGCGCGCGGTTCCCTCCGGCACGGTCGGCGGGCGAATGGCTCGAACGTCAAAGCCCTCGGCTTGGAGGGTTGCTGCGACGGAAAGTGCGCGCTCATTCGATCCAAGAATCACAGGGACGATCTGCGATCCGTCAGGCATGCCCAGGCGCCGGCGCAAGTGCGATGCAAGCTGCAATACGCGGGCGCGGCGGTCCGGTTCGGCTTCGATCAGCGTCAGGCTCGCGTCAATAGCCGCTGCAATGGCCGGCGGCGGAGCTGTCGAGAAAATAAACTGCCGCGCTCGCTGCTCCAGAAATTCGATGGCCCAATCGGGTCCCGCGACAAACGCTCCCGCCGCGCCGAGCGCCTTGCCGCAGGTGTTGACGGAAAGGAAGACTGCATCGTCAATTCCAGCCGCTTCAATCAAGCCCGAGCCGCGATTGCCGTAAACTCCGACAGCGTGCGCTTCGTCCACAATCAAAGCCGCACGGGTTTCGCGGCCCAGCTCGGCATAATCCGCGAGCGGAGCGAAATCTCCTTCCATGCTGAACAGCGATTCGACCACCAGAAATTTCTGACCCGCTCCACCCTCTTCCTTCATGATCCGCCGCAGTGCCGTCACGTCGTTGTGTGGAAAAATTACGCGCCGAGCGCGCGAAAGGCGCGCGCCATCGATCAGGCTGGCGTGATTGAATTCGTCGGAAAAGATTACATCGCCGGCCTGTGGAAAACTCGTAAGGACGGCGAGGTTTGCCAGATAGCCGCTTGAAAAATAAAGCGACCGCTCCGTGTGCTTGAATTCGGCAAAGCGCCGCTCGATGCAGGCGAAGGAATCGCGATGGCCTCGCAGCAGGCGCGAGCCGGTGCTGCCGCAGCCTTCTCGTTGGAGAGCGGCGGCCATCCGTTGACGAAGCTGCGGGCTGGCCGCCAAGCCGAGGTAATCGTTGGAAGAAAGATCGATACCGGAAGGTTCGCGGAACTCCCGGCGCAGTCCGGCGCAGTTCAGTTCCGCAAGCTCATCGCGAACTCTCTGTTCTAAATCAATCTCCTGCACTGGTTAACTCTGCGTTTTCCACAGGCGGATGCTGGGCTGGACGAAGATGCATACCG
>JASHRP010000674.1 GCA_030037375.1 Bryobacteraceae bacterium
GGTAGCCCACAAAACCGGGTCGACCGGCGCGGTAAGGAAGTTCACCGCGGCAACCAACGACAGCGGCGTGATCTACCTGCCGAATGGACGACTGCTCGCAATCTCGGTTTACCTGAAGGCGAGCACTCGTAACGATTCTGTAAGAGATCGCATCATCGCGCGAATTGCCCGCGCGGCCTTCGACTCTTAGCGCCTAGGATCGCTTATCCGAACCACATGTCCTGGCACGGCTACCTGGATCTGCTGAACGAGTCGTTCCAGCAACATCTCGTAGGAGCGCATCTGGTTATTAGCCGCCTCCAGGATGATGATCCCAAATGAAAGCTTCTCCAAATTGTGCTCAAACTCAAAGCCCTTGTCGATGGTCAAAAATACATCGAACCGGTCTTGGATCTGTGGAATCAGGGCGTGATCTCGCCGTCCCGTCCACCCCAGATCTCTGACGGTTTTGACAACATGGTCGGCAAGAAGCGCGCGAAGACGAGATGCAAGCCGGGGATTAATGCACTCGTCGATCAGGATTCGGCGCATTCGGTAACTAGGTCCTGCACCAATTCTAGGTAGCGCTCGACCTGTTCCCGACTAACCGTGGGGCATCCCGCAAGGAACTGCTCCAAGGTGTAACCGCTCTTGAGATCGTCCAGGAGAAGGCGAACCGGGACACGAGTTCCACGGAAACACGGTGTTCCATGCATCAAGTCCCGATCCGTGGAAACGATCTCGCTCATGCGGTGTTTCATCTCGCCCATTACACCTCCACAATACGCCCACGCCTTGGGAGGCGGCAAGAGCTTGAATCGCAGCATCGCGCGAGGATGCACGCCTTCAACCGTCTGAAGCACATTGGAAGCTACGCTCGAATTGCCCGCGCGCCCTTCGGCGTAATATAGTAGCCCATACCCTCCATGTGGTCCCAAACCTACGTAACGTTGGGCAGCCTTGCGCCTTCCGCGCTGTTGGCAGCGGCGCCCGTTGTCGTGATGTTGTTCCTGTTGGGCGTAGCCCGAAAGCCGGCGTGGATGGCGGGGATCTCCGGTTGCCTGGCGGCATTTCTGTTAGCTGTGACTGCGTATCACATGCCGCTCAATTTGGCAGTGAACTCGATGGCCTATGGCGCCGCATATGGACTCCTGCCCATCGGGTGGATCGTGTTCACCGCGATATTGCTGTACCGGTTGGCAGTTGAGACGGGTCAGTTCGAAATCATCAAGGATTCCATCGGCCATCTGACCGGCGAAAAATATTTGCAGGCCCTGGTGATTGCGTTCGCATTCGGCGCGTTTATCGAAGGAGCTTCCGGATTCGGCAGCCCAGTGGCGGTGGCCTCGGCCATGCTGGCGGGCCTGGGGTTCGCGCCGTTCGAAGCGGCGGCGATTTGTCTCCTCGCCAATACGGCGCCGGTCGCCTTCGGCGCTATCGGAACGCCGATCGTGGGCTTGCAGAGCGTCACGGGCTTGCCGATGGGCGACCTTTCCGCTGACGTGGGCCGCTTGTGTGCGCCACTGGCGCTGATCGTCCCGGCGTATGTGATCGGCGTGATGGGCGGCAAGAAAGGGTTGAAGGAAGCGGGCTTCGCGGCGCTGATCTGCGGAGCCGTTTTCGCCATCGTACAGTTCCTGGTTTCCAGCTACGTTGGTCCGTATCTGACGGCCATCCTGAGTTCGCTTGCGGCTATGGGAGCGATGGTGGTGCTCTGCATCCAGCGCCGGAAGAGTAGCGCTCGCACGGCGCATGACAATCAGGCGCAAAGCAGACATTCCGCCGGCGCCATGCTGCTGGCTTGGTCGCCCTATATTTTCTTAGTCATCTTCGTACTTCTGCTGAACGGCGATCAGATCAAGTTGCCGAAACCTTTCGATGTTCTATGGCCCACGTCGCAACTGGCTTCTCTGAAAGCATTCCTGAACCACGCCTCCTGGGTGTTCGGATGGCCGGGTTTGCACAATCTGGTGCTGAAGATGCCCCCGGTCGTCAAAGCGCCGGCGCCCTACGCGGCCAGCTATACCTTCAACCCTCTCACCACCAGTGGCACGGCCGCATTGTACGCGGTGTTCGCCTCTGCCATCCTTCTGCGCGTGCCGCCGGCCAAACTGGCGCGCGTGTTCTGGTTGACGATGAAACAGCTCGCCCTGCCGACTCTCACCATCGCTAGCGTGCTTGCGCTGGCTTACCTGATGAATTACTCCGGCGCCACGGCGACATTGGGCCTAACATTTTCGGCCAGCGGCCGGCTGTTTCCGTTCTTCAGCACGCTGCTCGGATGGATCGGGGTATTCTTGACCGGCAGCGACACTTCAGCGAACGCCCTCTTCGGAAACCTGCAGGTGGTGACTGCAAATGCGCTGGGGTTCAATCCGTCGTTGATGGCGTCGGCGAATTCGGCCGGCGGCGTGATGGGCAAGATGATCAGCGTCCAGAGCATCGCGGTGGCCGGCGCGGCCACCGGATTGAGCCGTAAAGACGAAGCGGGGCTGATGCGATTCACCCTCAAGCACAGCATTTTTCTGGCGGCGCTGACTGGACTGGTGACGCTGTTTTACACCTATGTAATGCCGGCCTGGGCGCGCTAACCTAAGAACACTTAGGAGGACGCTTCCGATGTGTCGTCGCGTGATCGTCACGGGTGTCATTTTCGGCCTAATCGCCGTCGCACAGGCCCCCACCGCGCCGGCCGCCGCTCCGAATGCCGCGGCGGGCGCTGCGCAAAACGAACGCTTCCCAGCGCCGCCCGCGGTCGAAAAGCTGGAGAAAACCTCCCATTCGATTCAGCTCAACGGCCGCACCGTCAACTACACCGCAACGGCCGGAACCCTCCTTTTGAAGAAGCCCGACGGTAAACCCAGCGCGAGCATGTTCTTCGTCGCGTACACGCAGGACGACGCCGATCAAGCCGCCCGTCCGATCACGTTCGCCTTTAACGGCGGGCCCGGCTCGGCATCGATCTGGCTGCATATGGGCGCGTTCGGTCCTAAGAGAGTTGTGCTCGGACCGAACGGTCAGCAACCCCCTCCGCCCTACCGTTTGGTCGATAACGACGACACCATCATCGACTTCACTGACGTCGTTTTCATCGATCCCGTCACAACCGGCTACAGCCGCAACGCGCCAGGCGAAGATCCAAAACAGTTCCATGGCCTTGAAGGCGACCTAAGCTCCGTCGCAAGCTTCATTGAGCAGTACACCGGCAAATTCAATCGCTGGAGTTCGCCGAAATTCCTCGCCGGGGAGAGCTACGGCACCACGCGCGCCGCCGGTCTCTCTGAAGTGCTCCTCGAAAAGGGAATCTATCTGAACGGGATCACGTTCATTTCGTCGGTTCTGAATTTCGAAGCCATTAGTCTGAATCCCGGCAATGAGCTGCCGTACGCCCTCTATCTTCCGACCTACACGACCACCGCCTGGTACTACAAGAAGCTCCCGCCCGATCTTCAGCGGGAGCCGCTGGAGCAGGTGATTCAATCCGCCCGCGATTTTGCCTCGAGTGAGTACACGCTGGCGCTCATGAAAGGTTCGCAGCTTAGCGCGGCGGACCGCACGAAAGTGGTTGCGCAGACCGCGCGCTTCACTGGCCTCTCGAAAGAGTACGTCGAAAACAGCAATCTGCGGATTGCGCCCGCGCGATTTCGGAAGGAACTTCTCCGCAGCGAGGGCAAGACGATCGGCCGCTACGATAGCCGCCTGGAGGGCAACGATCTCGATTCCGCCGGTGACCGTCCCGAGTACGACCCCAGTTACGCAAGCGTGCAGGGCGCGTTCACCGCGACCTTCAACTCCTACGTCCGGGACGAGCTGAAATGGGACAGCGACCTCACCTATGAAGCGCTCACCGATAAGGTGCAGCCCTGGAGCTACGAACACGAGCAGAACCGGTACGTCGATACCGCGGAATCTCTTCGCCAGGCGATCAACCAAACCCCGAGCCTAAAGGTG
>JASHRP010000675.1 GCA_030037375.1 Bryobacteraceae bacterium
AACCTGTTCAGGGCTCCAGCGAGGTTCGTGTTGGTCTTCGGCTTAGCTGTAGCCGTGCTTGCTGGCTGTGGGCTCCATGTAGTATTGACGCGTCCACAGTATCGTGAAAGATTTGCCAGAATATGTGTTTTGACGCTGACTGGGCTATTCATCGTGGCGCTTTTGATTTCGTTTGTATTCGGTCCACAGATCCAGGATATGGCCGCGAGTAAAGGAATTCCGGAGCTATCACTCCGGCCGTGGGAGAACCTGAGTATAGGAATACCACTCTTGTCGGCCATGATGATTACGGCGCTGCTCGGCATTCTCTTGAGGACGTCAAAATCTCGCATGGCGCGGATCGGTCTACTATTCGGCGTCGTCGCCGATCTTGGGACGGTTGCCTTTTTTGCGGAATGGCGCTACTCGTCTCCTCATTCCTCAGATTTCGAAATGCCCCCGGCGCTCGCGAAGGAACGCGATTACTTGCGCGGGATGAACGGCCGCTGGCTGCCCGAGCAGGGGTTTCAAGGGCGCCTCATCGAAGCGCCTCCAGATCTCAGCCGAATATGGGGGATGCCCAGCGTGTCGAAATACGGGCCTTTGCTGCCGACACGGATTCACGAGCTACTGGGCATGGAAGTCACGGGATTTACGGTGCAGTGGACGGATCCCGCGTTCGATCTCGTAGGCGTGCGGTATGTTGTTCTTCCTCCGGGTAGTCTGAAGAGGCCCGAGCAACTCGGCGGTGAGGATGCGGGGCGCTGGAGACTTGTCGATGAGCTTCAAGGCAGCCGAGTGTTGGAAAATTTGCACGCCATGCCACGGACTTGGCTCGTGGATGAAACTATTCCCTTGCCGCCCGAAAAAGTTTTGCAAGTCCTTCGAACTTGGCAGCTCCCTGACGGCCGGAAGTATGACCCGGCGGTTACAGCGCTGATTGAAAGCCCGCTCCCGTTCCGCGGCATTGGAAATCAGAGGCCAGGCCGAGCTGATATCATCGCGGCCACAAACACCCGGGTGAATATTAGAGTACAGGCCGAGCGCCCAGCGTTTCTCGTGCTCGCAGACTTCGATTATCCGGGCTGGCAATGCAGCGTCAACGGGCAAAAGACGCCGGTATACAGCACCAACTATGTTCAGCGCGGCGTCTTTGTGCCGGCTGGAACTAGCATTGTTGAGTTCCGGTTCCGGCCAGCAAGCGTGTACACCGGAGCAGGCATAAGCTTCGCGACCCTGTTGTTTCTGGCGTGGCTTTGCGCGCCACGGCGAAGCCCATCGGGCTGACGCGCCTTTTCCCCCGGCTTGCGTGTCTGGCCAAAAGCGTAAACGGATTTGGCTATCCCAGAAGCCTGTTTTGCGGCCACTCCAGGATATTATCTGATCCTTGCCACAGACGGAAGCCCAGCGATTTGGTGGCAGATCGTTGAGCCCGCCATGGGTTCCCGAGGCCGCCGCGCATTCACGGCCTGGTGGCGGCTGCCAGCACCTTCAGCGCCCATTTGTTGTCGCCGCTGCTCGGGGCTAGGCAAAGATTGACTAAAGCGTCTTGCGACGACCGGATCAGAACGTGAAATGCCTGGCGGTCCTTTCCTACGTACTCGTTGGGACCCGCCTCCACCAAAGCGGCTGACTCCAGCTCCGCGGCCCGGCACTCTGGCTCTGCTGTGCCTGGCACCAGTGAGGCGCGTTTCGCGCCGATCACTAGCTTTGCCTCGCATGTTTTACGGAAGTTCTCACCTGAGGGAGCCACCAGCACGGTGATCGCAATCTCGCCGCCCGCCGACAGCGTCCTCAAAGTTGCAGCTTCAGATCCTTCCCTATCCCCGGCTTGCGCTTTCGCGGTGGCAAGCAACTGAAGGGTTTCCAAGGAGGGCTGCATCGCGGCTGCTGTTTCAGCTTCCTGCGCTGCTTGAGCAAAGCGGCCGAGCTGCAAGTCCCGCTGCGCGGCCTGAAGTATGTCGCCGGGACTTAATTGGATGGCTTTAAGCGCCGCGATCAGGCGAGCGCTCGCGCCCGCACGGCTCAGCTGCCGTTCCACGTCAGGCGTGACAACGAAATCGATCCGGCGGACTTGCAGATAAGTGAGCACCCGCTGCTCGATCAACGAACGCTCGCCGGGGGTTTTCTGCGCGCTGATTGACGAAGACACTTGAAGCAGAGTGTCTTTGGTAAGTCTGGTGGCGACGCTTTGGGTTGGGAAGAGGTCGGCAGCATTTAGCTGAGACTCCGCTGCCGCGGCCAGCAACTCAGGCGATGCGCCAGCCGCGCGGAGCTCCTGTTCCGTTTCTTGAGCAACAGGGAAGGCCAGCCGCCTCTGCCGAATTGTTTCACCTAGCAGTTTCTCAGCTCGCGATCTGTCGATGCTCGGCTGTTTGCTAATAGTTTGGATAGCTCTGATCAGGTAGTCGCGGCCTATCCTCTGCGGCATACCGGGAGCTTGGCCTGACACAACTCCAGCCAACATCGCAACCACGATCAGGATATCGCGCATGTTTATGCTCCTAGTTCTTCGTTGACAGCAGGTCGTCAATTTCCTTCCTTAGCTCCTCGTCCGTTTTCGGAGCTTGCTCTTGCGTCTTCTTCGCCTTCTTCTCCCCGCTTCGAATCTGGTCAGACCTCAGAACTCGCTCGGATCCGCCGCCATCGAGTTCGGAATTCACCTGTGTGGCAGGGGTCGGACTCGGAACCGCCGGCTCCACCTTCGCAGGGACCTGAACCGCCGGAGGCGCGACCGTTCGGGTCCTCCAGAGGAAAAAAACGATACCAACTACCAAAACAATCAGTCCCAATGCTCCGTAGGCGTAATAAGCAATATTTCGATCCTTTCGCGGCGACCGCCGGGTCCGCAGCGACGGACCCTGAGCCGTATAGAAATCATTGAGCGCGATGCCCGGTTCGGGGGAGACGGCGACTGATTCCGTCAAGGTCTTGACAAATGTAGCGCAGTTGGGATAGCGACGATCAGGATCCTTTGCGAGCGCGCGGTGTACGGCTTCGGCGCATTCTGGCGTCAGACGCGAATTCACATCGTTAAGGGAAGGTGGTTCTGCGTTCATGATCTGGTAGATCACGGCGGGCCCCGTGCCCGCGTCAAAAGGCTTTCGCCCCGAGAGCATCTGATATGCGATTACAGCCAATGAGAATTGGTCTGCCTTGCCGTCGACCCGGGCCGCAAGAATCTGCTCGGGAGCCATATAGGACGGTGTGCCGACAGTGATGCCTGCCTGGGTCAGCGTTTGCGACAGGATTCTGGCAACACCAAAATCAGTGATTTTGACCCTGCCATCGGCACGAACGAGAATATTCGCCGGTTTGACATCGCGATGCACAATACCTTCGGCGTGCGCGAAATCAAGGGCATCGGCAATCTGGCGAAGAATGGAGAGCGCCGTCTCCGTTTCCATCGGTCCGCCCCGCGCGAGGAATTGCTCCAGCGACAGTCCGGCAATGAACTCCATTGCCATGTACTGAATACCGTTCTCCTCGCCGAGTTGATAGATTACGACAATATTGGGATGGGACAGCTTACCTGCCGCGGCGGCCTCTCGTGCGAATCGCAGCTTCAGCTGAGCGTCCTCTTCGGCGGTGGAGAACTGCTGCGGACGGATAATCTTAACGGCGACTGTTCGGCCGATTGCGGCGTCAAAGCCGCGGTACACGATCCCCATCCCGCCACGGCCGATCTCCTCTTCGAGTCTATAGGGGCCGATCCGTTCGATCATTCGGCTATTTACTCCATTCTAAAGCCTCAACGACCTTCACCGCGAGGTGGCGTCATCGACATACGGTCTCAATGCGGGCGGCGCGTCGTCAGCGTCCAAATACCAGACCGTGCGATCGCTAAAGTATCGGAGCAACTCACGGTTTGCTGCTCCCATATCTCTAGCCCAAACCACCGGGGACTGGTCGATGTCCGCGTCGTTGAAGACCCATTCATCCGCCAGGTGATGCTGGTTGCTGTAGTGCACCACGATTAAGTTCTTGCCGGCAGTCCGGGTAAGGCTCTCGATAATCTGGGCACGAGCGACATGCGCAGGCCGTGCAGCCGGCGGCGACGCCGTGAGAACGATTGTAAAGAGTGCGACAGCGGGCGAAGCGGGTACAAGAAAGCGGCCGATCCAACCTCCGTATCTGCGGGACACCCACAGGATTCGCAGTGATTGCGCGGTCAGTAAATAGAACAGGCTGCTCATCGGCGCCGCGTAGTGCAATTCCAGAAAGACGGTCAGCAGAATGCCCGTCACTGATACTATCGCCATGAAGACTGCTCCCTGAAACCTGCCGCGAGCCAGGTATGGCAGCATGACCGGCGGAAGCAGCAGCAGCGGGCCCAAATAGAAGCTGCCTATTCGCATCGTTTTCCACAGCGTCCAAAAGAAGCCGCTAAGAGGCGACTGATACTGCCTTTCTTCGAGTTGAAACGATCTCAGCTCCGCGCCTAACACTGCATGACGAAACTGGGGGGGCGACGGCGACGTCTGCCACACGAACGCTTTGGTCACGGCATACTGCTTCATATATGCCATCTGCGGCAATTCGAATGGCTTACCCGTGACGCGCCAACAATAGTAGCTTAGGCTTGCGATAAACAACAGGAGAATGCCGGCAGCCGGCATTAGCGTGCCGATGCGGGCCGGCCATCTGCCGCGCCGCCAGCAATTGAACCCGACGTACGCTACGGCCGCAATCGACAGAACGCTCCCCTCGTACGGACGGCTTGCACCCAACACGGCCATCCCGGTAGCCAGAGTCGCGACGTTCAATCTTGTCATCCTTCGCCGGAGCCGCGCTACCGCTCCGACTACTACGGCGCCTCCAGTCGCCGACACCGCGCCGCCCCAATAGCTGTTCATCCAATAGCTGAAGAGTCCCAACTGCAAAGCTGCCCAGATTCCCGTCGCCATGGCCCAGAGCGGCGGCAGCCACTGCTGGAACGCCCAGCAGAGTACGGCGCACATGATTCCGGCGCTCAGCCACACGCCCCACCATGAACGACCCGTAATCGCCTCTCCCGCAGCCAGCATTGCGCCCTGCGCCGGAGGGTAAGCGGAAGCGTACGTCGGTTGCTGCAATTCGTAAGGAGTTTCGAAGTGCATCCACATGGGATGCGCCGGATTAGCGAGCCGTCCCGATGCCAGCG
>JASHRP010000676.1 GCA_030037375.1 Bryobacteraceae bacterium
ATGATGAGGGTACGTCGGCGGCCGATGGGCTTCACAATATGCGGAGAGATGCTTAGGAGGCTGCTGCTGGTCGCAAACGGCTATGCCCGGAGTGATTCTGGAGATTCGGGCGGTTCGGCTCTGATTTCTGTCGGCGCCCCTTCAAAATCAGCTTCCTCGTCGCCCGGTGTGTCGTCGGACCACAGACTGGCTACGAAGTTCACCGTGGCGTCGTTCGAGATGCTTCTGACAAGATGCCGGACCTGCAACTCGTCTAGTCTTAGCGCGGAGGCAATAGATAAAATCAATTCATTGCGGTCGATTCCCTTGAAGTAACTTTCCCCTTCAGACCAGTCCAACTCCGCCAACTCCACGGCGGTCCTGATGCCCAGGGCGCGCAAGTGCTGTATTCGATCACCGATGTACAACACGAGTAAGGCTTGGTCACTCAGATCAAGGATGATGCGCCACTCAAGGCTCGATCGGAGGTAAAGCTCGAACTGGTTGGCGCAAGCTAACGCCTGTACCGAGGAGACTCCCGAACGCGCAAGTCTTTCTGCGAGGTCGGCGCTCCACCCCTGAATGCTGTCGAACGAAGGGTGCGTCTGGATGGTTTTAGGTTCTGGGATGCCGAGTTGCTTCCGCGCCCGACGACCTATGTATTCCAGGACTACACTCAACGGAAGAGCGCCGATCGCGAACGCCAGAGGCGCTGCTAGCCTGTCGTTTGCCGCAGTTCCTATCATTGCGCCTACGGCGCCGACGACAATAATTCGAACCCCCGGCGCGAAAAAGCGATTGGCCGGTAAATCTCGAGACTGATAACGCTCGACCAGATCATATATGCTCCACACTAGAGCGCCGAGCCCGCCCGCGACTGTGTTCCTCACTGGAGTATTGCCGAGGAGCGCAGTTTGCAGTTCGGTTGGCAGCCCCAGAGGGAGTCCCGCGAGCGCGAAAGCGAGTCCAATCAGGGTTATCGTCGCACTCGCACTGAACACAAGCGCGAAGCAGTATTCCGACCACGGATAATGAAGGCGGAATACTTGGCCGACGATCCCTTCGATCTGGTTCTGTAGAGTTTCTGTTTCGCCCTTCTTGGTTTCATTCGATCCACCGTAGGCTGCCAGGTATGTCGTCAAGGTTTCGCCTCGGTATAGTAGCATTTCTATTTCGACTTTTTTGGACGCCAGAACGCGCCGAAACGCGAAATAAACTAAAAACAGCGGCAGGGCGGCAAGCGTAGCAAGGCCCCAATAAAAGTGCATTTGGGTGTAAGTATACACTCGAAACTAAGTTATGTGCTTGGCGTATCGGGCTACATTTGCAGCCTACGGTTATGGCGGGACAACGGTGTGACTGATGACTGCGAGGCAGAATCTCGTGACCGTCAGAACTGAATTGTCTGCGTGCCCTGGTAGGCGGTGATGCGGTAGTAGGCCATGCCGTTGTCTTTGGCTCGGATGATCGCGTTTGCGGGGACGGGGCGCCCTTCGAGTTTGTCGAGGTAGGCTCGGGCGGGGGCGATGGTGCGGGGCGTGTCGAGCAACCAATCGCCTTCGGTGTAGAAACCTTTCCACTTGCCGTATTCAGCGGCGTGCATGGCCGCGAGGGCGGCTTCGGACTCGCGGATCGCGGCGTCGATCTTCTCGATCTTGGCGGCGTTATCGGCGGCAAGGTAGGCTTGCGCGACATCGATCACCATACGGTTGAAGTGAGTGTGGAGGTCGACCTGGGTGAGGATGTTGGCTTGGAAGAAACCAAGACGATCTTTCGGAACGAGAAGCCGGGCTTTATCGGCGAGGGCTTGGGCTTGGATCCAGCGGGCGTCGGCGGCTTGACCGGTTTGGATGAGTTTGTTCGCAAGGTCGGGGATGTCCTTGTGAGGGATGCGACCGTTGAGGCGCGCGAGCAGCGGAGAATCGCCTTCGAGCGCGGCGAGCATGAGGCCGCGGGCGGCGGTGTGGTAGAGATTGTCGCCCGCGATCGCGTCTTCGGGCGCGGAATATTTGGCAGGCGCGGCGAAGTAGGCGTTGTAATAGGCGGCGACGGCGGGGGCGGCGGCATCGCTGAATTCTTCACGCGACCACTTGTCGAGATACTTGGCGGCCGCGGTTGGTTGTTTCCAATCGTTCGGAGCCCAGGCCAGTTCGAAGACAGCGCGAGTGGTCATCACCACGGGACGAACGTTGGCCGTGTTTACCAGGAGCCAGCGAGTTGCGCCGGCGTTGGCGGCTCGGCCGAGTTCACGCTGGATGCGCTCGAGCGGCATCATTTCGCTGTAATGGTTCGACATGTAATCGTACATGGCGGTGTGATAATACTCGCCCTGACCTTTGGCGATCTGGCCGCGGTCATCAAGGATGGCGTGGCCGTTGTCGGCCCAGATTAGCGTGGCCTCGTCCGGAATCTTTAAAACACCTTCGTGGATGAATGTTGCGGCCTCGCGCCAGGCGTTCATCTGAATTTGCGGATGGGGATCGATGGTGTGGATGATCTCGATCTGCTTGTCGATGGCGGCGCGGATGATGGCGGCTCGGCCGGCGTCGGTGGTTGGCGCGTTGGGATCGTCCTGCCAGAATGGATAGTCGTTCTGACCACGGAAACCGACGCTCCAGAGGATCTCCGCGCCTTTGGGATATTGATTGGCGGAGATTCGCCAGGCGGATTCGAGCGACTTCGGATCGGAAAGATAGGACATCAACTTCTGCTTGGGCCATTTGTAGGTATCGAGGCCGAGCGTGTTGACGTGATGCTGGGTGACGATGAGGCCGCGCTCGCCGGCGGCTTTGATTTGCGGCTCGTAAGGGAAGATCCAGGTGCCGGGCACAACCATGTCGCCCTTGAGGCGGAGGATGGATTCGAAGATGTGATCCCAGAGCTCGAGCGAGATGCCGGTACCATCGGCTTGGCCGGGTTTCCAACCGGTGAAGAGATCTTCGTCATTGAGGAACCAGCCGCGATAGTGCCAGGCGGGGCCTTCTGCGAGCGCGAAGTTATCGGGGATGGTTGCTTCGGTGCGGCGCGCGGGATTGTGATCGGTCCAATAATAGAGCGGGTCGACGCCGAGGAATTGTTGCGAGAACTGGTAGACGGCGTAAATGGCCCCGCGGACGTCAGAGCCGGTGAGGAGGACGCCGTTGGGTTGAGTTTGGATGCGGAGATTTTCCCAACCGGAGGGTCGCGCGATGCCGGAGGGCAGCGGGGCGTTGAGGACTATTTCGATGGTGGAGGGTCCGGCTTGAGCGGGGGTGCGGACGATGCGGCCTCGCTGGCCAAAGACGCGCTGGAGATCATCAGCGAGATCGGAAGCGGCACGTTGAAGAGGAGCGGGCTCGTTTGCCTCGATCAGGATGGTTGTGGCCGCGGTGATGGTTCGCGCGGAGGCGAGGGGAAGCACGGATGCAAGCAGCAGAATCACGCGGAGCGCCTTCGACATTGGGTCCTCGGAGGTGATCTTATCGCAACTTCGGCGCGTAACAGCGGGTGATCACCTATGTATCCTTTGATTGTGAGGCTGATAGGGATCGCAACGGGGCTGCTTTGCGCGAGCGCGTGTTTCGGCCAATATTCCGGTGGCCAGGATTTCGATGCGAATTGGGAGTTCGGCGGAACGATCGGGTACGGGATCTACCGCGGAGGGTCAATCTACGCGCCGGGCGCGCAAGTCACCGCGAGCATTCGCAACCGGTTCACGGCGGGCGCGGTGATTGGCGAGGACTTGTACGACTACGTCTCGGGCGAGCTCCGTTACCTGTATCAGGATGGCCATCCATTCATCCGCTACAACGGCGTCACCACCGACATTCAGGGCCAATCGCATGCGATCACCTACGATTTGCTGTTCCACTTCGCGAAACGCGAGAAGCGGCTTCGTCCGTATCTTTCGGGAGGGCTGGGCGTGAAGGGGTACGTGATTGCAGGTCCGGCTCCGTATCCGCAGCCGATTCCGAATATCGTGACTTTGAATGGAACGAATGACTGGAAATTCGTGGTCACCCCGGGCGCGGGCGTGAAGTATCGCCTTCGGCCGCACATTTTGGCGCGAGCCGACTTCCGCGATTACATCACGACGTTCCCGAAGAGCCAGATCATGCCCGCGACGCATAATACGGCTCGGGGAATTTTCGAGCAGTTCACGCCGATGTTCGGGTTGAGCTACGTGTGGTAGCCAGCCCAGTCAGGCGCGCCGAAACTACAAAATGCGCAGGAGCGCGGATCTGTGGAACAAGCTGACGTCGCTGCCGAAGTACAAGTAGACCCAGGGCAGGAAAACATCGCCGGCGTTACCTATCAAATAAAGCTTGCTCGCGTTGGCCGGTGCGACGAAGGCGAAGGAGGACTTCACCGATTCGCCGGGTTGAAGGGTCACACCGGCATCCGAAAACGACTCTGGGAGCAGCGCGTAGCGGTGGCCATTGCCGTCGAGCGCGTAAAAAAAGCTTTTCGCTTGCTCAGCCGGCAAACGGTGCGTGTGGCTGGAATCGACGAAGGCGGTAATGCGCACTTCGTAGAGCAAGTTCTGGCCACTGGGAGTGGCGTTCACTTGATTCACACCGAGGCACCACAGGTCGTAGCAGTAACTGTCGCCGATATTGACGACTGTTCGAGGGGTCAACAGCGAGACGAGGATTAATGCCGCCAGATAGGGCACCATGATGAATGCGCAAATGCGCCCGGCGCGCGCTGCGTCGCCGAACCTTCGGTCGTGGAGCGCAAAGAGGGCGACGATGCAGGGAATCGCCGCGACAATGAAGACGAGAAATCCTGCCACGGCTCCGAGGTTCGAATCCTCGCGAAAAACCTCGTGATTGCCTGGCGTGAGGTAGGGGCGTTGGCCGATCCACCATGAGGCCGCGCCGACCGCTGCAAGGAAGATCAACGCGGCGAGTCCAATGTCGATCTGCCGTCGAGTCATTGCCCTTCCTTTCTCAAGGTAGCTGGCGACGAGGCAGCCGCCGGCCCAAGACAAGGCTTCAAGATCGCTTTCGATCCGCGGAAGCTCGTTTTGCATTGCTTTTGCCCAAGGCCCACGCGCCGGAGGGAGCACCCAAGCGGCGTGTTTAATCAACACGAGCGCGATCCAACGTGGCAAGGAGGGCCGTTCGCTCATATCGTCGCCCCGATTACCGTGCTTCGAGCGGCGGCAGGCTTCTTCGAATCCGCCTTTGTTCGGGCGAAAGCCCGTCCCTCCGAGGTCAGCCTGTAGACGTGGCGCGGTGGCTTGCCCGGGCGTTCCGGCTCCTGCCACTCAGACTCCAGCAATCCCCGATCACTGAGCCGCATGAGGAGTGGATAAAGGGTGCCGGAGGATAAGCCGGTGTCCCGGGAAAGTTCATAGCCGTAATGCCAGGCGCGCGGCTTTCGGAGCATGACGGCAAGCAGGCCGGCGGTCTGCGGGGAACTATTTGGCTTGCGGGCCATGCAATTACTCTATATATGTAGAGTTTAGATGTCAAGAACTATTCGAAGCCGAGATGCCAGCCGAGTTTGGCGGCG
>JASHRP010000677.1 GCA_030037375.1 Bryobacteraceae bacterium
GCACGGCGATGCCGGTCTGGATTAAGCAAAAGCTTTTTCAGCGATCGCTGCTTAGCAAACGGCTCCGCAAACTCGATCCCACGTGGAATGGCCAGTTGCTCTTCACCGAACATCACCAGAGCCATGCGGCCAGCGCGTTCTTCCCGTCGCCTTTCGAGCGCGCCGCGGTCTTGACCATGGACGGCGTCGGCGAGTGGCCGACCACATCCGTCGCGATCGGCGACGGCAACCGGCTGGAGCTTCTCAAAGAGATTCATTTTCCGCACTCGCTCGGCTTGCTCTATTCGGCGTTCACCTACTACACAGGGTTCAAGGTCAATTCCGGCGAGTACAAGCTGATGGGATTGGCGCCTTATGGATCACCGGTCTATGCGCGGGAAATCCTCGATCACCTGATCGATGTGAGACCGGACGGATCGTTCCGCTTGAATCTCAATTACTTCAACTATTGCGCCGGCCTCACGATGACCAACGATCGGTTCCACCGGCTTTTCGGCGGTCCTCCCCGGCAGCCCGAGGATCGTATTGAGCAGCGCCACATGGATCTGGCCGCTTCGATCCAATGGGTTCTGGAAGACGCCGTGCTGCGGCTAACGCGGTCGATCGCCGAGGAAACGGGAGAGGAAAATCTGTGCCTCGCCGGCGGCGTGGCCTTGAACTGCGTCGCGAACGGCAAGATCCTCCGCGACGGCCGTTTCAAGCGCATCTGGATTCAGCCGGCATCCGGCGATGCGGGCGGAGCATTGGGAGCCGCGCTTGCGGCGTACCACCTGCATGTCAAACAGCATCGTGACACTTCCGCGAACCGCGACTCGATGTCCGGTTCTTACCTGGGCCCGGAATTTTCGGACCAGGAAATCGAGCAGCGGCTCGCACGGGAGGGAGCGAACTTCGAGCGCCTCAGTCCCAATCGGCTCACCGAAGCCTGCGCGGATGAGCTGGCTTCCGGCCACGCGCTCGGCTGGTTCCAGGGACGAATGGAATTCGGTCCAAGGGCGCTGGGCGCACGTTCGATTTTAGGCGATGCCCGTTCGCCGAGCATGCAGCGGACCCTCAATCTGAAAGTGAAATTCCGCGAGTCCTTCCGCCCCTTCGCTCCCGCGGTGACTCGCGAAGCCGTCGCCGATTGGTTCGATCTCCCCGATTGGTTCAAGGACGAGAGCCCTTACATGCTCCTGGTCGCGAAGGTTCGCGAGGACCGCTGCATTCCCATGCCCGAAACCGCGCGCGACCTGTTCGGAATCGACAAGCTCAACATCCCTCGTTCGGAGATTCCGGCCGTCACTCACATCGACTACTCGGCGCGTGTCCAAACCGTCAGCCCCGAGACCAATCCCCGCTTTCACGCGCTGCTCAAGGCCTTCGAACGGCGTACCGGATGCCCGGTGTTGGTCAACACCAGCTTCAACGTCCGCGGAGAACCTATCGTGTGCACCCCCGAGGATGCGTACCGGTGCTTCATGGGTACGGACATCGAAACACTGGTCATCGGGAATTTCCTGTTACGCAAGCAGGACCAGGCGGGCGAGTTGAAGCGCCAATACCACAACTCGTTCGCGCTCGATTAGATGTGATCTATTTGAATCTCTTGCGGTACTGAAAATCGATTCCGAACAGCCCATTGGCGTCACGCACCGCAATCGCTGACCAGTTGCGATTGAAATCCCATTGCAGACGCACAATCTGCTCCGCCGTGTAATTGAGGTTCGTGATGTAAGTCATGGTCACGTCCTTCGACACCTGCTGTTCAAAGGTCAAGCGAGCTTGAGGAGCGGTATCGACCATGCTCGCGGTCGCCGGGTCGGTCGGATCGATCTTGACGCGGCTGGCGCCGAAAAACCGCTGCAATTTACTGCTGAGCTGCGCGGATAGCGCCTGGCTCAACAAACTGCCTCCCGCTCCGGTCAGATTGGGCGAAGTGCCGGAGGCCTGCGCCGCGGTGGCATCCTCCACCTGAGAGGGATTGCGCCCGGTCGCCAGGAGGGCGATGATCTTCGACGATTCGAGCGGCGGGTCCGAGCTGTAGTTGGTTTTCAGCTTGTCTATGGTTCCCGTGAAGCTCACATTGACCGAAACGCCGCTGACTTTGGTTTCGAGAGCCAGATCGAACACGGGCTCGATCTTGATGGGATTGGAGAAGCGGATGTCGCCGCGGTTGATCGTATATTGATTCCCGAACACCTGTACTTGTCCTGAGTCGACCGATACGGATCCAAGCAGAACGGGCTGCAAGGGCGTTCCTCGCAATGTCAAATCCACGTCGGATTGTACATCGCGAGTGAGCGACGTCTGAAGCTGGAAAGACGGCGCGCTTGAGACGCGAACGTTAAACCGCATGCCGCGAAGATAATCGCTCGACGCCGATTCGGGAACCGGGCTGGCAAAGGCTTCAAACAGATCGCCCAGATCGGTGCTGGGGTTAAAGGCCGCGCGATTCAGCGTAAGGCTGCCGGATAGCGTGCTTGCATCGGATGTGCCATTCAAGGCGAGATTCGCGCTGATCGTGGTGCTGAGATCGATGGGCAGGCGGACGCGCACCTGCTCCGCCGCGGCCTGCAACCGGTAGATCAGCGGTGAGCCGAATTCGACAAATCCTCCGAGCGTCAGCGTCCCTGTGCCCAGTTGTGCGGTGACCTTGTCAATCGTCGCGCGGGTGCGGTTGAAAAGCACGCCGCCGGTGACATTGTCGAGTCCAGTGGTTACATCCTTCAGGTACACGGATGCGCCCTTGAGGTCCATGCGCCCGTTAAGTGAAGGATCCGCGAGCGAGCCGCGCAGGGCGGCCTCAACGGTCGCGTTTCCGCGCGCTAGCAGATTTGCGTTGAGCAATTGCAAGGCAGAGAGGTTCACCGCGCCTCGCACGGTCAAGTCGGCTCCAGCCGTGCTTGCCGAGAAGGGAATCGTCCCGCTGATTTCCAGGTTCGTATCCCGGCCCGTCAAATGCGCCTGCTGAATACGCGCCTCCCTCGAGTTCAGCGCAACGACCACTGGCTGACCACTCGTCAGCGCGACATCTTGCGGCTGAAGGCCCAGTCCGATGGTTTGTCCCGCTTTTGGGTTCAATTGAATCGCATTCAAAGTGACGGTCGCCTGAAAATCCTTGGGCCGGCTCAAAGGAAGTGCCAGCGCGACCGTGCCGCCGTCCACGAAACCCTCGAGCGGTAAATCCGGCTGGTCCTGATGCGGGGCGGCTCCGGTCAGCATCGCCAGCCTGTGGAGATCGTCCAGACCCATGCGCGCGAACTTGACGGTTCCAGAGCCGTTTTGGTCGCCATTCAGGCGCCACGATCCGCTCCCCTCGAAAGGGACGCCGCGAAGGTCGCCGTGAAGGTTTACCGAAACCTCATCCCGGGCGCTTTCAGCGGCGACAGTGATCGCACCCAAAGATTCGCCGCGAAAGCTGACGCCTTGCGCCGAGAAATCTCCATTCGCCGAAGTGAGAGCGAAGACTCCATTCGTCACACGTCCTTGCCCTTTCATCGTTCCGCTGAGAATCGCGTCCACCCCGGGTCCGAGCTCCGCCAGCGCCTCCACGCGACCAACCGGGAGATTGAGCGTGCTTATCTGGCCCTGTACGTCGCCTGACTTCCAGCCGCCGGATTTCCAATCGGGAGACGACGCGCGGAACGAGCCTGAAAACGTCGCGATGCCAGGTCCGTCGGCAGCCTGGCCGTCGGAAGCTTCAACCGAATCCCGGGTGACCTTGAGCGTTGCAGTGACCCGATCCGCGGCTTCGCCGAAGGCCCGCGGATTGGCGATATTGACGGTGAGATTAGCCTGCGGGTCGCGCAAAGAGCCTGAGACTCGCACCGCGGCCGAAGCGATCCCTTTGACAGAAATACCGAGTCCCGCTTCCTTGGTCAACTCCTCGACGTTTGCGTTCCGCAGATCGAATTGCGCGGCAATTTGCGCGTTGTCGAAATCGGGCCCGGCGGGCTTGGGATTGGCGGTCAAAGTCGCCGAGCCTGCGGCCTCAACGGCGCCACGTTGCAGAGTGAACCGCGACGCCGAGAGCATGTCTCGCGTCAGATCCACATCGGCGTCGAATTTATCGAAGCCGTGGCCTTCCAGGCTGGCATTGACGATCGTCACCTGGCCGCGAAAGCGGGGATCGCCCAACCCTCCGGTCAGCGTGCCCGATCCGTTGACGAACCCGCTTTTCAATTTCAACGGCAAATCCGTAGGGGGATTTTCTTCCATAAGCGGAAGAGCAGTGATAACGTCGGCAAGATCGCTCGACCGAAATTGCACCGCCATTCGCCGGCTCACTGCGCCGCTAGCGTCGATCCGGGTGGAAGGCGTGGCGATGTAGGAATCGGTCAATGACAACTCGGCTTCTCGCTGGTCGTACAGAGCATTGATCCGGCCTTCGATCGAAGCGCTCCGGCGTTCTTGCGGCTCCGGCGCGATCACCAGGTCCGCGCGAGCCAGCGTGGCCGGCTCGCCAAGCGTCGAATCCGCCACGAAGTTGCCGGAGATCGTACCCTCCCAGGGAATCTGGTGCTTGATTACCGTGGCTGCAGCCTGAGCAACGCTTAACCCATCGACTGTTCCTTCTGCGTGAACCTGCCGCCATCCCTCGACTGCGGCGCTGCCTGCAAAACGCGCTCCCAGTGCATCCGCGTCGAAACTCCGCGCATTCAGGCTGGTTGCGGTCACCGCGACTTGCGCGCGAACGTTTGCCCCCTCAACGTGCAACCTTCCGCTCGAATAACCGGCGCCTCGCGCGGTGAGCCGTCCCGAGAGCGCGAAATCGCTAAGGTCGGCAAACGAGATCCGCATCGTGCCCGAAAAAGTGGCCGTACCCACGGGGGCAAGCTCCGGTTGCAGCGACGGAAATAGGGACACAGCATCGCGCAGGCTGCCCGCGGCGTCTACTTGCAGCGTCCCGTCCGGCAAAAGAGGATTGTTGAGCTCGCCCTTAAAATCCGCGTGCGACGATGCTCCCGCCGTGACCCGTAGCGCGGAGACAACGATGCGCTTTTTCTCCAGCGCGAAGCGCGAAGAGACTCCCAATTCAAGCGGTGGAACACCCGCGGCGACCAAACGGAACCGGCGCGACTTAAGCTCGCCGCCGTAGGAGGGGGTCTTGGGATCGTAACTCAACCTGATGTCCAGGCCGTCGCCGCGGAGGTTGATAGGAACACTGCGCTCATCTATCTCGAGCATGCCATCCGAGACCTCGTAATGGCCGACGCCTAAATCGATCATCTGCTGCGGCCAGTTCCCGCTTCGGCCTGGCAGATTGTTGCTCCCGTCCGGATCGATCACGATCCGCATCCGGGGGCGATCCAATTTCAGCGACGCAAGATCGATCTTGCGCGCGTTCCACGAGATGACGCGAAGACCCAACGTCACCGATTCAACCCGCAGCAACGGCGGCTGATCGCTCCCCTCGCGGCCGTGCAGAATCAAGGGAGCAACGGTTGCCGTTAGCGTAGGTCCGCGAAAAGAGAAGCGGCCGACCTCGACGCGTCCGCCGGTAGCGCTAGCAAGCTCGCTAATGATCCGCTGGCGGACGTATTCGTGAAACCATCCGCTCTGCACCACCACCAATCCGGCCAAACCGGCAATCACGAGCAATACCGCAAGCGCGGCAGCGATCCGCGGCAGAATGTGCCAAAAGCGCTTCGAGAACGAACGGGACCTTACTGAAACGCGGACGGGCTTGATTGAAACGCTACTCATTGAAACGCGGCTGCTCTATAGTCGATGTGGCTCTGCATGCGGGCGGTCACCAGCCATTTGTCCAGATCGTCCAAGGTCCGCTGGCCGGTCAGCAGGGTTTCCAGATTTGCCCGGCTTTCCTCAAACGAGGGCGGCGGTTCCGCGTGCGCCGCCTTCCATTGGGTTACGTATTTATCATAGGCTGAACGCAAATCCGAGTCGGAGATCTCCACCTCCGGGCGAAAGCGCAGGTCCGTGAACCTCTCGGCGCGCGCGCCCGCAAGGAGATGGTCGCCTAGCTCCTGCTCGGTGATGTGGTACTTGTTCAATGCGTCTTCGAAAGCATCGTCGCTCGAATATTGCATTTTCACCTGGCGCAACAGCGCAGGGACGCCTTCGGCCGTGGGCAGAACAAAATGACTGTCCGAGGCTTCTATCATCATCAAAATCTGGTCTACCAGGGTAGACGCGGCGGAGCGGCGGGCGGGTCCGCTCAAATCCACCGCCTTGCTGTCCAGGAAAGCGGCAACGCGCAGATAACGGATGATGTCGCTTTCGGCGATCACTTGCTTGTCTACCGTCACGGCGATCCGGTCCAGCAGGATCGGCGCTCCAGCCGGGACCTGCGCGCGAACCGTCAGCGCGAACAACGTCAGCGCAGTCACGCGCCCCATCAGAAGGTCTGCCCGAGGGAGAAGTGAAACTGAAAGATATTGATGCGCTGGTCCACCAGAGTGCCGGTTCCATCGAGGAGCTGTTGCCGCGTTCCCGAGAACCCAAAAAAGCGCGGGGAATCCGGGCTGAGACTAAAATCCACGCGGATGGGACCGATGGGAGTGCGATAACGGATCCCGAATCCGAAGGAGTTCACCGCGTAGCCGAAATCCTGGATATTCCTTTGACGGAAACGGAAGCTGATATCTTGCACGTCGTCATACACGTTACCGATGTCCCAAAACAGCACCGCGCCGACGTTATCGCCAATCAGCGGAAACCTGAGCTCGGTTGAGTGAAACAGGAACGCGTCGCCGCCCAGCGGGAAGCCGGTTTCGAGATCCCGCGGCCCGGCCTGGTTGTCCGGAAAGGCGCGGTCGGTGGATGCTCCCCCAGAGAAAAATCGTTCTGCCAATGGGATGTATTGCGTGGTGCCGCTAATGTAGCCGAATTGCACGCTTCTGGCCAGCACCACGTCTCGGCTCAGCGAATAATACGACGTATTGTGGAACACCGCGCGTGCATAATCGTTCCCCGATCCGAAAGCGGTCCAGGCGTAACCCACGTCCAACGTGTTCAGATAGCCGCGATGGGAGTTGGTGGGATCGTCGCGGCGATCTTGAATGAAAGACATGGAAAAAAGACCGGCGCGATCCGGCGACGACAGGATCGGGATCAGCTCCGGCGAGATCTTGAGCGTAGCGATCGGAACGGTCACGCGCCGAATGGTATAGCGGTATTGAACCGAATATCCTCGCTTGAGTTTCTGCGACATCTGCACGGAACCCTCCAGGCGATGAGCAGTGAAGGTGCGCACGTCGCGCGAGTCGTCAAACAGGCCGGTAAACGTCAGCGTCAGATTTTCGTTGCCCCCCACGCGCGGCGCTTGGTAGGTTAACGCGACACGCTGCTCCAAGGTCGATACCAGCGACTGCAAACTCACCGTATGGCCGAGGCCGAGGAAGTTCAGGCGGCTCACGCCTCCCGAAACGCGCGGGCTGAATGCCGTCTCTCCAGCCGGCGCATCGAAGGTAGTGACGCCGCCGCCGATCCGCGCCAGCTCCGCCCCGAAACCGACGTTGAAGGAGTATTTGTTAGCCTCATCCAACAGGAACAGGACGTTCTTATTGTCTTCGTCGCCATCCGGGTTCTGTAGCGCGGTCTGAACTTTCGAGAAAATCCCGAGATCGTAAAGCCGCTGCTGGCTATCGCTGATCCGCGCCTGCGACACCGGCTCGCGATCCTTCAGCGTGATGCGGCGCGCCACCAGGTCGGGCTTCGTCCGGCGAAGGCCGCGCACGAAAATGTTGCGGACGAACACCTGTTTGCCGGTCTGCACCGTGAACCGCAGATCCACTTGCGTAGGCCCTGGTCCTGGAGTTTCCGTCCAATCGAACGTCGCATCCGGATAGCCGTTGTTGAAGTAGTAATTCAAGATGGTATCCCGGTCCGCCGCCACGTTGGTTTCGCTGAAGGGCTGCCCCGGTATGGAGCGAATGATCGAACGGAGGTATGCGTCGTCTTCCAGCGGGATCCCTTGAATCTCCAAACCATGCACCAGCCACTGGGGACCTTCCCGGATATCGAGCGTAAGCAGAAGGTCGCCGCGCTTGCCCCGATAATCGTCATTCTGTTCAGCGTTGACTTGCACTTCGCGGAATCCGCTGGTGCGATACAGGTTCAGGATGGCGTTGGTATCCTGCGTGAGCATGCGCGGGGAAAAGCGTCCCCAGTGGTAGCGAATAAAGCTGGCAGGCGTCATCTGCAATCGATCTCTTATGGTGGCATTGTCGAAATAGCTATTGCCCTCGATGTCGAGCTTAACCAGCTTGCTGCGGAGTCCTCGCGAAATACTGTAATCGACGATGGACCTGCCTGCCTGCGGCTGGGTTTGCGTGAACTCGACTTGCGCCTGGTAGTAGCCTTGCGATTGAAGATATTCGAGGAGGTTGTTTTGGCCCTCGACAAGCAGGCTGCGGTCCACGGTCCGTTCCTCGTAAATCGGAATAAGCTGCCTCCGCCGGCCGGTGGAGATTTTCGCCCCCGTGACATTCACTTCCAGTTCCGGACCGCTGTCGATGCGGAGGGCCGGCGTCACAAGATTTGTTTCCGGAAGGTACTGTAAATTCTGCAAGGTCACGCTCGCCGCCAGCCGGTCTCCACGTTGCACTCGCGACTCGATCTTGCTGATGCCATCCTGAAGCCGCTGCTCCGTCAGTTCGCGCCATCCTGGAAGGGTCACAAACAGTAAGCCGCGCCGCCAGCCGGATAAATGCTCGACGGTTTTAGGGGGCTCGCTCAAATTGCCGGTTAGATTGATTCCGTCGAAGCGCGCACGATCGCCAGGGTTGATCAGGAAATAGACGCCCGTCTCCTGCGTTCCGGGATTGAAATCGACGTGGTACGCGAGCTGAGCTTGATACAACCCGTTTGCGCGGAGCCGTTCCAACATGTTTGAAGCGGCCGGTTCAAGCAGCGTCTCATCGAACAAACCGCCCAGTTCGAGCTTGGTCGCCGTGCGAAGTTGCTCGCGGCTGGGAGGGTCATCCGCGCCGTCGATCGTGACGCCGCTGATGAAATAATTGAACGTGGTAACGATCCGCAATTCGACGCCGTCGCCCGAAATCTGTCCTTCTATCGCGATATCTTGATAGCGTCCCGTTTTATAGAGAGACTCGATCGCTGCCCGTACTTGCGCGGCTGACAGCGGCGAACCGATTTTGAGCCCCAGCCGCTCATCGAATTCCGAAGTGAGCAGCGGCTGCTGCGCCGGATCCGTAACGATGCTGACGATCGTTCGGCCCTCGAGGTCCTGGCTCGCTGGCGGCGAAGCTTGGGCGGCGCTTTGAGCGAATGCAACCCCTTCGCTTGCCATCAGGGCGCAGAGCGGGAGAAGGAGCGGTACCGGTCGGCCCACGTACCACAATGATATCGCGGCAGTTTCGGGCCATGGCGACGCCCTCGCGGCTGCTACCGTCGGGATGGCGGCTGCTAGTATCGGTATGGAAGACATGACGCAGCCGGCAGATTCACGTTACTCCCGGCAGAGCCGCTTCGCCCCACTGGGCGAGGATGGTCAAAAGCGAATCGGCGCGTCGACTGTGGCAATCGTCGGGTTAGGCGCGTTGGGCTCGGTTCAGGCGGACCTGCTCGCGCGCGCCGGCGTTGGTAGATTGCGCCTCATCGACCGCGATTTCGTCGAGTTTTCAAACCTCCAGCGCCAGACTCTGTACGACGAATCCGACGCGGCGGAGGCGCTGCCCAAGGCGATCGC
>JASHRP010000678.1 GCA_030037375.1 Bryobacteraceae bacterium
CGCAGCACCCATTCCGCCAGGTCGACAGGCTTCTCGACCCGAATGCATCCATGACTGAAATCGCGACGGGACCTTGAGAACAGCTCCGTTGCCGGAGTTGCGTGCAGATAAACATCGTACGGGTTCGGGAAGAGGAACTTGACCAAGCCGAGCGAATTTTCCGGGCCGGGGATCTGCCGAATTCGCAATTCGCCGGAACGAAGCCGAACGATGAGGCGGTCATCGGCCTCGCCTGTACTCACAACTCGATCATCTGCAGTGACGACTTCGAAATGATTTTTTAGCAGGTAGGAGCGATCTTTCTCGATGTCCGGGATGATCTCCGCGCGTTGAATACTGAGGGGCACGTCCCAATACGGCCGGAAGATCACGTACTTCATGTCCTCGCTGAAAACGGGCGTTTGATGTTGGTACGCCTTGCCAACCACCACTTTCATCTCGAGCTCTGACCGATACGCGCTGTTAAGCGCGCGTAGCTCGAATTCAGGAATGTTCACGACGACGGGCGGACGTTGAAAGCTGTGAGGGACCCAGCGCCACCGCTCCAATGTCAACTGCAGTTGGCGAACGCGCCGGCTCAGGGGGACATTGAGCTCGGCCACGGTGGCATTCCCTATGCGGCCGTCCGGATCGAGACCGTGGCGCGCTTGGAATCGCTTCACGGCGTCCACCAGCGGCCCGCTGTAACTTCCGCTCGGCACGGCTGCTTCCGGCGGCAGGTCCCCGAGTTTCGATAACAACGCGGCAAGCTGCTCCGCAGCGGGGTACGGGCTTCCGGGATCGACCGGTTTCTTCGTGGACGGGAACGAAGGAATCGGACTTGCGGCGGCGAGGTCTGCGTACTTTTGCAAGGCCGCCTCGACGCAACGATAGCTGTCGAACGGCGGCTCGAGAGCGTCGAGGACATCCGGGACGTTGTTCGCGTCCACCAGATGGTGCGCCACGAAGCCCGCCAGGTCGCCTTCAACGCCAAAATCAAAGCTGCCGTGATAGATGCCCGGATTTGCGCGGCCGAGATGGAGATCCAGGATGTAACGCATCGCACAGACCGTCAGCGCGAGGTCAAATCTTGCGACAATCGAATCCGGCGCGGAATCACCTAGTGAGGAGAGACGATCCGCCCAGCGAGGGCCGTCGTAGTCCTCGGCATCCAGGCCTTTCGCGCTTGCGAGCGTCAAAGCCTGAATGAAGGCCATGGCCGACCTTGTCGCTTTACCGTGGCGAACCCACGCAGGCTGGTAGGTTCGCGGCTCGTAGAACGTCCTGACCTGTTCGCCGACATCCGTGAAGTCCGGCCATTGAAGATCCGCGAGACGCCCGGACGCGACCAGATCGCGCAGCTCAGAGGCACTGCCGCCAGCGCCCAAAGCCACTGCCGCCGTAAGCAAAAACGCCAAGCCGGCTCGCGGAATCCACGTCCCGATCTTCAAGCCAGGATTCGAACCCGCTCGGCGCACGAGGCGACTAGCGGATTCACCAAGCGGTGAAAATCGGCGACGCTTATGCGGATCACGTCCCGATGAGTCCCCGCGCTGAAGGCCATGAACTTCGCTGCGGCGATGGTTTCATCGACCAGTACGGGCAGTTCGAATAGATTCCCGAACGGCGGCATCGCACCGAGCTCGCAATCGGGGAACAGCTCCGACAATTCGCGTTCCGTAGCCAGCCGGATTTCACTCAGCCCCATCAGCCGGCGGACCTCATCTAAGTCGACGTTGTAATCCGCCGGCACAACCACGAGTCCCGGACCGTTATCGCCAACATATACGACAACCTTGGCGAGTTCATGAGGCAAGATGCGTTCCGCGGAAGCAACTTCACAAGCGGTATAAGCAGGAGCGTGGATCGAATGCGCGTAGCGAATCCCGTTCTGCGTTAGGTATCTTTGGCAACGTTGTAGCATTTCCATGCCCTTGTAGTGGCATCCGGAGTACCATCCACGCGGTCAGGAAGTGATTACGCCCAAAGGTAATCTGCACGCGGTGCGGGTGACAGGACGCATCCGGGGAGAAACTTTGCGCCTAGATGCCCAGACGCCCCTTGTGAGCATTCGGTCACCCGCTTCGCCGTCTCATGGCGGTCAGTAGCGCATGATTCCCAGGGCAGCGGCTTTTTCTCCCGAAGGCTGCATGGGCATGTGCTCGGCGGAGACGTCAAAGGCTTCGCCGCGATGAACCAGGGTCTGGACCGCCGCGAGGTTCAACAGGTCCTCTTCTCCCCAACTTTGGTAATTGCCGCGCTCGAACACGCCCGGCCTCGCGGAGCTCCGATTCAAGTACAGTCTCGCAATGCGTCCTTCGAAAGCCCCGTGCAGCAGAAGCACGGGGTCCATTGAGAATCGTCCGGGGCCCACTTGTTCTTTCGCGGACGACAACGTGGCCGCGTGCCGCTCCGCCACATCGGCGTGGAGGATGGAGTACGCCTTGTGAAGCAACTCGTCATTTGCATGACCCGCTTGAGCCGCGACGCTGCTGCCGCTCACACCATGCCGGACGAGATATTGACAACCGCTGATCGCGCGGAAGGTGTCTTGATCCTCGTCGACGCCGGCCAGAATGAGCGGGGAGTCGTGCTCCCGAAGCAACTCCGAGATCGCGCGATCGACCAGCCTGTAGAAGTCCGCCAGGTGAGCGTGCCGCGTCTCGCGACCCGATCCGGTGCCGAAGCGTACGCGATGCATTGCTCCGGTCGAACTGCCAATCGAGGACCGGTTTTCCAAATCGTGATCCGGCGGTTCCAAGGCAAGCGCATCCGCAAGACTTTCAGGAGTGTTGTTCGGGAGCGGCACCTTTTTCGCTTCGAGATCCGAGCAGCGCAATAACGCGACGTTAGTTTTGGATAGTTTCAAGATGTAAAAGGCCTCGGGCCGTGACGCCTCACTCAATAACGGCCGAATCGAGAACGATCCGCCGATCGTAAGGGACGCTTTTACCGGCTGTGTCAATTGAAGCTGTTCGAAGATCCCGGGAGAGCGAAAAATGACGCGGCCCCAGTGAGAGCCGGCCGCGAGATCGGGACCTTTCACGATGTGCTTGAGCGGCTCCAAGAGCCGTGTTATTGATTCTTCCGGCAAGAAGGCGGTAAGTCGTTGACCCGCTTCCTTGACCGTCGAGCTTAGAAGAGCGGCTTGAGAACCCGCCGGTTCACCGGGTCTATAAGGCGGCAGCAGAACCGTGATGCACGGGCCCGGCGACGGAAGCAATTCGCGAAGCGCCGGAAGGTGCAGTAAATCGGTTGTGGATTTCAGTGCGGTCATTGGGGATCTCCCTCTGACGGGGGATGTGCACGCACACTTCCATGCGGGCACACGGGGCGATGGAAATCTTGGTACACCGCTTGCACAGCGTCGTGTAAAGAGGGAAATCACTGCTATGTCCGCGAAACAATTTCAATTTCACGCCGAAGCTCGGCAAAGCATTGTTCGAGGGGCAAGCGTACTCGCCGATGCGGTGCGCGTGACCCTGGGGCCTAAGTCCAAGTGCGTGTTGATCGAAAAAAAGTTCGGCCGGCCGGTGGTGTGCGATGACGGAGTCACCATCGCCAAGGAAGTCGAGCTGAAAGATCCCGAGGAAAACCTCGGCGCTCAAATGGTTCGGGAGGCCGCGGAACGGACCGGGGAAGCCGTGGGCGACGGCACAACGACCGCTACCTTGCTGGCGCATTCGATTCTCACGGAAGGAGTTCGCAATGTCGCGGCTGGCGCAAGCGCGATCGATCTGAAACGGGGACTGACGCGGGGCTTGAAAGCCGCCGTGGAGTCGATTAAAGCGCAATCGCGGCCGGTCACCAGCAAGCGTGAAAAAGCTCAAGTCGCGGCGATTTCTGCGCACAATAACGCAACCATCGGCGACATGGTCGCCGAGGCGGTGGAGAAGGTCGGCGCGGAGGGCGCCATTACGGTAGAGGAATCGAAGACCACCGAAACCGTGCTCGAAATCGTGGAAGGTATGCAGTTCGACCGCGGCTTCATTTCGCCTTACTTCGTCACGGACACGGAATCGATGGAGGCCGCGCTCGACGAGCCGCTGCTGTTGATCCATGAGAAGAAGATCAGCAACGTCAAGGACCTGCTTCCGCTGCTGGAGCAAGTGGTAAGAGCAGGAAAGCCTCTGTTGATCATTTCCGAAGACGTCGAAGCAGAGGCGCTGGCTACGCTGGTCTTGAATCGGATTCGCGGCACATTACCCTGCGCGGCCGTGAAAGCGCCCGGCTTCGGCGACCGCCGCAAGGCGATGCTTCAAGACATCGCGATTTTGACGGGCGGGCAACTGATTGCGGAAGAGCTCGGGATCAAACTCGAGAACATCACGCTGGAGCAGCTTGGCAAGGCGAAGCGGGTCGTGATCGATAAGGACACGACCACGATCGTCGGCGGCGCGGGAGCCAAAGCGGCGATCGATGGGCGCTGCCGCGAGCTGCGCAAACAGATCGAGGAGACGACGTCCGAGTACGACAAAGAGAAACTGCGGGAGCGGCTGGCGAAGCTGACCGGAGGCGTAGCAGTGATTCGCGTTGGCGCGCCTTCGGAAGCCGAGGCCAAGCAGTTGAAGGAAGCGTTCGAAGACGCGATCAGCGCAACCAAAGCCGCGATAGCGGAAGGGGTCTTGCCCGGAGGCGGGCTGGCGCTGCTGCGTGCGATCGACGCGGTCGATGGCGAGGAAGCGAAGGCCAGCGAGGACGAGAAGACAGGATTGCGAATTTTGAAACGGGCGCTGGAGACGCCGACGCGCCAGATCGCGGAAAACTCCGGGCTCGATGCCGGTGTGGTGGTGGATCGCATGCGGTCCGGCAAAGGGAATTACGGCCTCGATGCCGCTTCCGGCAAATACGTGGACTTGGTGGAGGCCGGCATCATCGATGCGACCAAGGTGGTTCGCGTAGCGCTGGAAAACGCCGTCTCCGTCGCCAGCACTCTACTTCTGGCCGAAGCGACTCTCACGGAAGAACCGGAGAAAAAACCGGAGCGAGCGCCTGCTCCCGAGTTTGCGCAGTAGCCAGGTCTAGAAGCTACGGACGCCGAGTTGCGTTCGCGCCGCCGCCTGCCGTATCAGAACGTCACCGCGCCTACGGACCAGGGACCATTGTGCGTGAAATCGCGCAGCCCTCATGATCCAACTCATTGTGACGCAATGCCTTGATTCGCCTAGAGAATGGTGCGCCGATTGCAATTCTTGCTTCGGGAGGCCACGGCACAGTTAGCCGCACGGGAATCGATGTCAGCTTCCGTAGCGAATACCGGGACGGTAGCGGCGGTGCGTGGCAGCGTAGTGGACGCCACTTTTCCTGCACGTATTCCGTCGATTCACCACGTACTAACCGCGGGTACCCAAGGCGAGATCGTAATCGAAGTAGCATCGCACCTGGACGCGCGGACGGTTCGCGGCGTTGCGCTCACGCCGACGCGCGGCTTGTCGCGCGGCGCCTCCATTGTGGATACGCAACGAACCTTACAGGTTCCGGTGGGCGAACGCACCTTGGGCCGGGTGTTCAACGTTTTTGGCGAGACGATCGACCGCAAGGAGCCGATAGCCGGAGGCGAATGGCGCTCGATTCACCAGCCAACGATTCCCCTGATGTGGCGGGCGACGAGCTCCGAGATTTTCGCTACCGGCATCAAAGCGATCGATGTGCTCGCGCCGCTCGAACGTGGAGGTAAGAGCGGCCTCTTCGGCGGCGCGGGCGTGGGCAAGACCGTTCTCATCACAGAACTGATTCACAACACCATTGGCCATCATCGCGGCGTCAGCGTCTTTTGTGGCATCGGGGAGCGCTGCCGGGAGGGCGAGGAGCTCTACCACGAAGTTCAATCCGCGGGCGTACTAGACAAGTCCGTGCTCATTTTCGGGCAAATGAATGAGCCGCCCGGCGCGCGATTCTGCGTGGGCCATTCGGCACTCACGCTGGCCGAATACTTCCGCGACGACTGCCGGCAGGACGTGCTGTTGCTGATCGACAATATCTTCCGTTTCATTCAAGCCGGATCTGAAGTCTCCGGACTGATGGGCCAGCTTCCTTCCCGGCTTGGGTATCAGCCCACCTTGGGAACGGAATTAGCGGATCTCGAAGAACGCATCTGCAACACCGCGACCGGCGCGATCACATCAGTGCAGGCTGTGTATGTACCCGCTGACGATTTTGGAGATCCATCCGCGGTTCACACGTTCGGACATCTCTCGTCGTCGATCGTGCTCTCCCGGAAACGGGCGAGCGAGGGGTTTTACCCCGCGATCGATCCTCTCAAGTCCGGGTCGAAAATGGTAACGCCGCCGATCGCCGGCGAGCGGCACTATCGGATCGCGCAGGAGATTCGCAAAACCCTCGCCGCGTATGAAGAGCTGAAGGACATCATCGCGATGCTCGGCCTGGAGGAGCTGTCTCAAGAAGACCGCAGGACCGTGCTTCGCGCCCGCCGGCTGGAACGTTTTCTGACGCAACCGTTTTTTGTCACGGAGCAATTCACGGGATTGACCGGGAAGCTGGTTCCGCTGGAGGACGCTTTGTCCGGGTGTGAGCGGATTCTGAACGATGAGTTCGCGAACGCGCCGGAACGCGCGCTGTATATGATTGGCCGCATTGAGGAGGCAGCGAAGTCATGACGCTCACGGTTTTGCT
>JASHRP010000679.1 GCA_030037375.1 Bryobacteraceae bacterium
GGCTATCTGCATGGGGATGGTGGAAAGCGCCTTGCGTAATCCCGATCCCGCCAGCCCCGCCAGCAGCCAGGAGTTCGTGCTGTACCACACCGAGTGCATTGAAGGCTACGGATTCACGAATCACTTGAAGCTTCCGCACTACGTGACTTTCCAGTCGCAACTGGACGACCTGCGCAAGGTAGTCAAGGCAGGACAGCCGAAGCTGCAGGAAGTCACTCCAAGAGGCGAGCCCGCGGGCGATGAAGATGATGACGATTAGTCAAACGCGCCGCCTGATCCTGTCGAATGCGCTGATGGTCCTTCCCTCGGCCGCGCTAAAGGGCTCGCTGGTGATCGAGGATGGGCGAATTGCGGAGATAGCAGTCGGTCGGTGTTATGCCGAAGGAATCGATCTGGACGGTCGATATCTGATACCCGGTGTGATCGACATACATACCGATTACATCGAGAAGGAAATCGCGCCGCGCCCAGAAGCCCGTTTCCCACTAGAATTGGCCTTGCACTACATGGACCTGCGTGCCATCTCCTGCGGCATCACAACGCTTCTCTCTGCGGCCCGGATCTCCAAGGAGCGTGGAGGAATTCTGGGGACCTGGACCGGAGACGGCCTGGAGCTGGCGCGATGCTACGAAACGTTTCTCGACCACACCAAAGCGCGGCACTTGATTCATGTGCGTTGGGACACTAGCTTTGAGCCGGTTGAGGAGGCTCTGGCCGAATTGCAGAAGCTGAAGAGTATCGGCAATCTGGTTTACAACGAGAGCATTCCCGGAGAGCGGCAATTTCGGGATGTGGAAGGCATCATCCGCAGGCAAGCCATCAATAAAAATATTTCGATCGAAGAATCGCGGAAGCTGATGGACGAGCGAATCGCGCTGGCGCGTTCGGTCAACAACCGGTCGAAGGTTAAAGCAGCGCTGGGCGGGAGGCTTCCCTTAGGCAGCCACGACGACACCACCGTGGAACACGTGATCGAAGCGCACGAGGCCGGCGCGACGCTGAGTGAGATGCCGTGCTCGATCGAAGCGGCCCGGAAGGCCAAGGAACTCGGGATGATGGTGTGCATGGGCGCCCCGAATTATTATCGCGGGGGCTCGCACTGCGGCAACCTTTCCTGCGGAGAGGCGCTCGAAGAAGGCTTGGTGGATATCTTGTGCAGCGACTATCATTTCCCATCGCTGCTCGCCTCGGCCCTGCGAATGATCGAGCGGGGGGCAAATCCTTCCGAGGCGATCAACCTGATCTCGCTGAACCCGGCGCGCTATTTGGGGCTTGGGGCGGAGACTGGAAGCATCGAAACCGGCAAGCGTGCGGACCTTGCCGCCATGGAGCCTCGAGCAGGGTTCGGCGCGGTAACTCACGTTTGGGTCCACGGGCAGTTGAAGTTTCAAGCCGAAGAGGCGCGTAGTGATCTGCGCATTGAGGCGATCCAGCCGGACGCGTGTGACGGGCTGATGAACGCCACGTTGACGATGTAAGGCATTATTCAATCTCCGTTCACGGGTTAGTCACGCATGGGGGCTATACAGGTAGGAGCCCGCATGCAGTGCGACAACGACTACGTTCTCTGCGAATGCGAACTGGAGCCCCTGGCCCGCCTGGTGCATCGGTTGGAACAGGACCACGCGATCACGATAGTCAAGGAACCCGCGGTCTGCCTGACCATGATCCGGACGCAGGACTCGCTCGAAAAGCAGGAGTTTTACCTCGGCGAGGCGCTTACGACGGAATGCGAAGTGGCGGTGAATGGAACTCCCGGGTACGGATTGTGCCTTGGTGAGGAACCTGTCCGCTGCTACTCGATTGCCGTGGTGGACGCGCTGCTGCACGGCAATGGTTCCCCAGTCGTGTCAAGCTTCCTCAATCATCATCGGAGCCTGATTGCTGAGCGCGAGGAGCGCGAATTCAACCTGACCCTGCGGACCCAGGTGGATTTCAAGCTGATGGAAGAAGAATAGTCGTGGTTCGTGAACTCGCCTACGACGAAGTGTTCGACGCGCAAAAGCACTTTCGTCAGCTTTTGGGCAGCATGGCTCGGCCCGGCAAAATCAACCGGATCGAGCCGGTTGTTTTGGCGCCGGCACCCGGCTTGAACGCCGCGAGCGTGCTGGTGGCCTTCGCGCTGATGGACGCGGACTGCACCTTCGAAGTGGCCGGCATGTCCCAGGGCGAAGCCTCCTACATTTCTTCCAACACGAACGCTCGCCGCACGGACGTTAAGCATGCGCATTTCATCTTCGCCCAAGGTACCGAATCGCCCTATTTTCTCGACTCGGCCGATTGCGGCACTCTGCTCTATCCCGATACGGGCGCAACCGTGGTCCTTCAACTGGAAGAAGCATCGGCAAGTCCGCTCGCCAGTGGCCTGAAGCTGACTCTGGTAGGGCCAGGCATCGAAGGCGCCTCGACGCTCTGGGTTCGGGGTTTCAACGAGGACCTGCTGCTGGCGCTGCAAGCCCGCAACGCCGAGTTTCCCTTGGGGCTCGACACGATCCTGACTTTCATGGACCAATCGGGCGCGCCGTGCATCGCGGCGCTTCCGCGCACCACCCGCGTGGTCTGGGAGAAGTGTTGATGGTTGAAAATACCAAGTTTCAGTCGAGCTATAGCTACGGCTTCATCGACGAGACCACCAAAAAAGAAATTCGCCGCAAAACGCTCAAGGCGGTCTGCATTCCGGGTTATCAAGTGCCGTACTCCTCGCCGGAGATGCCGATTTCGCGCGGCTGGGGCACCGGCGGACTTCACCTTACGCTTTCCTTGATCGGAAGGTCCGATGTGTTCAAGATCATCGACCAGGGCAGCGACGCAAGCGTCAACGCTTGCAACCTTCGCCAGTTTGTGCAGATGATGACCCGATGCGCGGTCACCTTCGATACCGCGAAAGCAACCATCATTCAAAGCCGCCATCGAGTTCCGGAAGAGATCCTTACCGATCGCCAAATCCTAGTGCTGCAAGTGCCTCAGCCGGAAGTGCTGAGAAGTGTGGAACGGCATGAGTTCCGCACCCGCCAGATGCATGCCGAGGCGGACTACGCCAAGCTGTGGGTTTCTTTGTACGAGGCCTACGTGCAGTTCGGGACCATGATGCGAGGCTCCGGCTATCCAATCAAAGTGAACGGCCGTTACATTGCCACGCCCTCGCCGATCCCGCGGTGGGACACTCCGAATCTGAGTATGGCGAACTGCTTGTACCTGTTTGGAGCTGGGCGCGAAAAGAGAATTCATGCGATTCCACCGCACACCCGGGTCGAGCCGCTGGAATTTGAAGACGTCAAGTTCAAAGTAGAAGAGTTCAAAGGGATTTTGTGCAGCGCCTGCGGCCAGGATCGCGCCTTCATGGATGAGATCTTCGATGACCAGGAACGGCGCAAGCACGTGATCAACGACAGCAACTTCTTGGACAAAGTCAGGACTGCAGTCCGGCCTCCGCAACGCCTGTTTACGAATCCCAATAACTTCGATGACCCAAGCTGAAGATCAAAATTGGCTGCTGCGGGTTCGGGGTCTAACGAAGATCCACGGCGATCCCGTGGAAAGCAGCGTCGCCAGAACCGGACCAGAGTTTGCGAGCAACATTTGCCCCGAGAGCGGCGCGATCGTGGCCATCGCGAAT
>JASHRP010000680.1 GCA_030037375.1 Bryobacteraceae bacterium
CGCGAGCTTTCCGCTAGCCCTGGCTTGCGCGGAAGAGAGCGGCGATCCAGCGCGCCTGACCGGCGAAGTCTACGCCGCGAATACGGCGGGAGCGATTGTGGGCGCGCTGCTGTTCAGTTTGGTCATGATTCCCGCGCTTGGAACCGCCGGATCGCAACAGGTTTTGATCTGGGTCGCAGCCGCAGGCGCGGCGGCCGCGCTGGCGCCGTTGGCCCTCATGCAGGGCGGCCGGACCCGGTTCGCTGGGGGATTCGCTTGCGCGGCGGCGCTGGCGAGCGTCGCCAGCTTCGCCGTGCCGCGAGTTGACTGGCAAGCCATCGCTTACGGCCGCCGCGTCGCGCCGATTGTGGGGGAGGCCGTTCGGGGGCCGGCGGAAAACCAGGTTACGCCGTTGTTTGTGGGCGAAGGGATCAGTTCCTCCGTGGCGATTGCGCAGCACGGCGATCAACGAATGTTCTATGTGGATGGCAGACCCGAAGCCTCCTCAGCGCCGGTCGACATGCGGTTGCAGCGCATGCTGGGACATCTCCCGGCTCTGATCCATCCCAATCCGCGCACGGTGCTGGTGGTTGGATTCGGAGCAGGAGTGACGGCAGGATCGTTTGTTGCCTATCCGGAAGCGCAGCGGATCGCGATCTGCGAACTGGAGCCTCTGATTCCACCGGCCTCAGGCAAGTTCTTTGCGAAGCAGAACAACAGCGTGATGGGCGACCCACGCACTAAAATCGTTTACGACGATGCGCGGCATTATATCCTGACTACGCCGGATAAATTCGATATTATTACGACCGATCCGGATCGTCCGTGGGTGAAGGAAGCTTCAGCTCTGTATTCAAGAGGATATTATGAATTAGTCAAGCAGCACCTGAATCCTGGAGGTGTGGCGGCGCAGAGGCTGCCGCTTTTCGAAAGCGACGAAAGTGCCGTGAAAACCGAGCTGGCTACTTTTTTCTCTGTCTTCCCCGGCGCCAGTGTCTGGAGCACCTACCTGGATGGAGAAGGATTCGACCTGGTACTGCTGGGACGGCCGGAAGAGACTCCAATTGACGTAGACGCGATGGACCGCCGCCTGAAGACGCCCGCTTATGCCAGCGTCGCGCAGTCTCTGGCGGAGTCCGGTTGGGGGTCCGCGGTGGATTTGCTGGCGAACTACGCCGGCCGCGCGGCGGATTTGCAGTCCATGCTCGATGGAGCGGAGCTGAATGATGACTGGTCGATGCGGCTGCAGTATATGGCAGGAATGGGCTTGAATTCCATCAAAGCCGCGAACATGTACCGCGAGATTCTCTCCTATCGCACATTTCCGGAAGGGCTATTGACGGGCGCAGATGAGCGGATCGAAAGGTTGCGTGAGCTGCTTCAGCGGCCGGCGCTGACATTCTGAAAATTATGCGGCGATTTAACATCATCTTCGGGGCGGCTGCGATGGTGCTTCCCATCGCGGCTTCCGCGGAAGTTATATGCGCACTCGGCGGGGGGCCCTCCGCTGCCAAACCTTCATCCTACAATTCGGCCGCGGACGAGAGGCCCAGCCCCGACACGATGAAGATCGTTCTCCGCGTGGATGCCGCGTATGCACCCTTTTGCCTCCCCAAATGCCCGGAGGCTGCCATGTTTCGCAACCCCACCGCGCCGAATCTGATGCTGGCCGTGTATCCGGAGGGAGGGAAAATGGTCTACGCGCCGGCGTTCTTCTCGAGCGTGTACGGCAAATACGGCGAGGCAGGGATGATCGCGCTGATCGCCCACGTGTATGGGCACGCGATCGATGAGACGACGCCTTCCAACTGGATTCCGACAAATTGGAATCGGGAGCTGCGCGCCGATGCCTGGGCCGGGTGCGCGGCGGCAAAAGCCGGCCTTTCCGCGAGTGATTTGGCCGCCGCGCTCGGAGCGATGTCGGCGTATCCTCCACCATCGCAGGCGGTTTGGGGCCGGCGGGTTCCGGCGGTCCGGCTCGGTTACACTCATTGCGGCGGTGAAACGGCGAAATTCGATGCCGCATCGAGTGGAACAAAGTCGAAATAGGCGCTATAAGGCAATTGTCTTCCCCGCTCCCTTGCGATAAGCTTGGCGGAGATTGGAGGCGAACGTGTCTCATCGAATCCTACTGTTTTCTGCCGCGGTGATCGTGATGGCTCAGCAGGTTGAGCCAGTCTATCGGACCGGTGCTCAACTGGTCCAGGTTGACGTCGTCGTCCGGAACGACAAGGGGCCGGTGAAGGACCTCACTAAAGACGACTTCACGGTTCAGGACAAAGGCAAGGCTCAGACGATTGCCGTTTTCGCGATGAACGAAACCGGATCGGATAGCGGCACGAAGGCAACGCCTCTGCCGGCTGGCGTGGTTTCGAACCGGATTAACTCGAACGGCGAAACCGCCCGAACCGCGACGGTGATTCTTTTCGACCGGCTGAACATCCTCGAGCCGCAAGGCAGCAGCACGAGCAACACCGGAGGCGCGCTTAGCGGCTTGGCCGCGGGCGCGCAGTCGAGAGCGGCGAAGCAGATCCTGGAGATGCTGGCGTCGTTGAAAGGATCGGAGAAGGTCGGCTTGTATTCGCTTTATCAGAATCTGACGGTCGTGAGGGATTTCACCGAAGATACCGCTCCTTTGATCGAGGCTGCGAAACGCGCCAGCGCTGCGCCGGCCAAGGCCGGGACCACGCCAGAGGAACAAGCTCTGGATACGAAGGTTCGAGAGGGGCTTACGCCAGGTCAAACGCTCGACCGCAGCGTGCGCGCGGAACTTACCCAAAACGCGTTCCGCGAGATCGCCCGGCGCATGGATGGCGTGCCGGGGCGCAAGACTCTGATCTGGGTGACCAGCGACTTCCCTCTGACCTATGGGACCGATTCCACGCGCTCGGGCGACAGTGAAGCGGAGATCAACAATGTCGCCAACGTTCTCGGCGAGGCGAACATTGCGCTGTATTCCGTCGATCCGCGTGGAACCGGGACCGGGCTAGGGGCTTCCGGTAACGACACCTCCTCGGGAGGCCGGTCAGGAGGAGGAGGGGGCGGCGGCGGGCGCGGCGGCAAAGGCGGCGGGGCGAACATGACGGCGCTCGACAACACGCTGAATCAGACAACCAGCAGCCTCTCGGGGCCCGAAGCCATGGAGCGAATCGCCAATCAAACCGGCGGGAAATCTTACATCAGCGTGAACGACATCGCCACGCCGATTCGCGAAGCAATCGATTCCGCCGATGTTTCCTATACGCTCGGGTTTTACGTGGATTCCAAAGGGCTGGACGGAAGGAAGCACGATTTAAGCGTAAAGTTATCGAAAAAGGCGGACGTGTCAGGGGCGAAGCTGCTCTACCGCAAGAGCTATCTGGCCCTCGCGCACCAGGAGCATCCGCAGATGAAGGATTTGGTCGCGGACCAGTTGGATGCGAATCGCATCGGTTTGATGGCCGCTTCGGTTCCGGCTCCGAACCGGCCCGGCGTAGACGCCGTCCAGGTACATGTCGATCTCAAGGATTTGCAGTTCGAAAGGCGCGCGGATAAGTGGTTTACATCCTTCGATCTTGCGCTTGCTATCGAGGCCGGCGGAGAACCCAAAGTCTCCATAAGCCCGAACAGCTTGAACTTGACCGATGACCAACTCAAACACGGTCTCGTAGGGGGCGTGACCATAGATAACACCGTGCCGGCTCCGGACAAGCCGGCGACGCTCCGCATTGTCGTTCAGGATAGAGCCAGCGGCGAAGCTGGATCGATACGGATTCCACTCCCAGGAAAATAAATATACCGATTATGCTTAAGCGCCGATGGATTGCGACGCTGTTTCTGGCGGCCGTTTGCTGGGCGTCGGAAGAGCCGCCCATTTTCCACGTCAACACGCAATTGGTTGAAGTGGACGTGGTGGTGCGCGGCAAGGGCGGGCCGGTCACCGGACTTACTAAGAACGATTTCACCGTCCTGGACAACGGCAAACCGCAGCAAATCTCGGTCTTCAGTGTTCGATCTTCAAACGGCAAGGATTCGGCAAAGCTCACGCCTCTGCCTGCGGGCGTGGTTTCGAATCGTCTCACTCGCTCCGGCGATGAACCCGGGAACCCCACGGTGATTCTCTGGGACGCCCTGAACACCGAGACAGCCGACCAAGCGTGGGTCCGTAATCAAGTCATAAGTTACTTGCGATCGTCCCGTCCGGGAGATCCGATCGCAGTCTACATCTTGATCAGGAACTTGCGCATAATCCAGGATTTTACCGACGATTCGGCGCCGCTGATCCTCGCTCTCTCGCGAACCAACTCGGAGCAATCCGCAGATTTGTCGGCGCCGAGCCTGGCCGATCTCCAGAGCCAGGTTGGTCTAGCGTTGATGGGCTCTGGGGCGCCTCCGGGCTCGGAGGCAGCGGCCCAATTTGCGGCAACGAACGCAGCGATGCAACAGCTCAACACGTATGCGCAGGCCGCGGGTGGCGAGATGACCGATTATGCGCTACGGGACCAAGTCTACATCACACAGGCCGCGCTGGAGGCGATCGCCGAGCACCTTTCCGGACTCCCCGGACGGAAGAAACTGGTGTGGATTTCTGGAAGTTTCCCCACGATCCCGCCGACCCAACGCTCCAACATTGGATTGACGACCAACGAATACCTCGACTTTAGTCCGCAAATCGAGCATGCCGTCCGGGCTCTAAACGGAGCCAATGTCGCCGTTTATCCCATCGATCCGCGCGGCATTGCCACCGGCGCCGTGTCCGCCTCAACCGGGCCCACTCAGTTGGCCCCCGGCGGGGCTGTGCCTGCTGCTGCTTTGACTGCCGGCGCCCTTTCCCCTGGCAGCCTGACCGCGCCCGGCATCGACACTATGAACCTGCTCGCCGGAGGTACGGGCGGACAGGCGACATACGCGACGAACGATGCCAGCGGGGCGATGAAGGCGGTGATGGAGGATGGCGAAGTCACCTACCGGCTGGGATTCTATCCCTCGGACGAAAAATTAGATGGAAGCTATCATACGATCTCAGTGAAGGTTGCACGCAAGGGACAGGGAATCGGTGAAGTACGGGCTCGCAAAGGCTATTTCGCGATCGATGCCAAGAACTCCGACAACGGGCACTGGCGTGACCGGCTCAACGAGACGATGATGAATCCGCTGGAGGCGACGCAATTGGGCCTGCGCGCCTCGGCGGTCCCCGTGGCGGGCTCGCCGGGGGAGTACCAGATGTCTCTCACCCTCGACCTCGACGGCTTGCACCTCGAACGCGCCGCGGACGGCAAGTGGGTGGCCGCGATCGCACTCGGGACTTTATTCGGACCTTCGGAATCCACCAAAGGCAGCTTGGAGACCATCCGCATCAGCCTGACGGAAGCGAAGCTTCGCGCGGCGTTGCAGAACGGATACGAGCTAAGGCGCAAGGTAGCCGCGGGCATTCTGAAGGGTGAGTTGCACGTGGTGGTAGAGGACGCTGCCACCGGTGCGCTCGGCTCCGTGCGCGTGCCGCTCGGCGGACAATGACTCCGCCAAGCGATTGATGTAGGCTTGTTGCATGCAAAATCGGGCGCGGCCTCGTTCTAGGTTCTCTCTGGGTTGTAGCTTCGCTCTGGCGAGCGCGGCCGCGCTGTGGGCGCATCACTCCTTCGGCGCGGAGTACGACGCGAATAAACCGGTCACGCTGACTGGGGTGATTACCAGGGTCGACTGGACCAATCCGCACAGCTTTTTCTACATGGATGTCACGGATAAGGACGGGAAAGTCGCGAACTGGAAGTTCGAGGGCTATCCGCCATCGGTACTTTACCGGACCGGATGGAAGCGGGGCGTGACCCTTAAGGAAGGTGACAAGATCACCGTGTTCGGCTGGCAAGCGAGGGACGGAACGAACTGGGCGCATTCGCGCGAGGTCACCTTTCAGGACGGGAAGAAACTCTATTTCGGACCTCCGGCCGGAACCGGCGATGGCGGAAACGCGCCTCCGGTGGAAGCACCTAAGGGAGCGAACGAATGAGCCTGTTGCGAATCGTGATGCTTGCGCTGGCAGTCTGCGCGGTCGCGGGTGCGCAAACGAAATATCCTCCGGTGCCTCGCACCGCCGACGGCAAACCGGATTTGACGGGCGTATGGCAGGGCGGGAGCAATCGCATCGGCTCCTGGGAGGAAGCCAACGCAAGCGGCGGCCTCGGTGGAACTCCGCCAACCGCTCGAGCAGCCACAGTCGCAACCGCTGCGCCTCGGCCCCCGTCTGAACCGCCTCCCTATCAGGATTGGGCCGCGAAGAAGGTGCTGGAGTTTTACAATCGGCGCGGTATCGACGATCCGGACGCCCGCTGCATCCCGCCCGGTATTCCAAGGATCAACACGTTCGGTCTGTTTCCTATGCAGTTCGTCCAGACCCCGCAAGCGATCGTGATTCTGTACGAGGTCTACCATGTGTTCCGGATGATCCCGCTAAACGCGAAACATCCCGACGATCTCGAGCCGAGCTACATGGGAGATTCGGTCGGTCATTGGGAGGGCGACACTTTGGTGGTAGACGTGACCGGATTCAACGATAAGACTTGGCTCGGTCCAGTGGGGAGCTTCCACAGCGAGGCCCTACACCTGACGGAGCGGTACACCCGGGTCGACTACAACACGATCAATTACGATGTCACGCTGGAGGATCCGAACGTATTCACCAAGCCGTGGCACACCCACAACACGATCATGCTGCGCAACGGAACTCGCCTGCGCGAGTACGAATGCGAAGAGAACAATGAGGACGTCATCAGCTACGAGAAGTTGCTGAAGGACGACTCCGTGTTTCGCCGAAAGTAGCGGCGCAAGAGGTCCAAGTTCGCTTTACGCAAGGCGCGAACTGTGATAGCGTAAGCCGCATGCGTTGGCTCTATATCCTGGCGGGAACGGCCGCCTTTGTGTTCGCTCAACTCCCTGCCCCGAACGCGGCGGGAGTTACTCCCGGGCACTTGCACTTCGTCGTTCCCGACGCGGACGCAATGACCAAGGCTTGGGTCGATCTGTTCGGCGCGGTGCCGACCAAGTCGGGCACGCTCACCCCGCTCAAGATCCCGGGGATTTACGTCATTGTCAGCGGTGCTCGCGGCGGACGCGGAGGTGAGCCGGCGGCCAAGCCCGCGGGAACGAAGGGTTCCGTGGTGGACCATGTCGGATTCGAAGTAAAGGATTACGACGGCTTCAAGGGCAAGGCGATGGCCGCGAATATGCCGTGGCAGGAAGTGACCGCAGGCTCGCAGGCGTTTCTGACCATGCCGGATGACGTGATCGTCGAGATCATGGGCAATAAGGATCTGCCGGTGCCGGTCCGTTTCCATCATATTCATATGTCCGTTCCGGATGCGAAAACGGCCACCGACGGCCAGGCTTGGTACGTGAAGGAATTCGGCGCCAAAGAAGGCACTCGCCGGAATCTTCCGGCGGCGATGTTCACGGTGGGAGAAGTCGACTTTCTTACCGCCAGAGGACCTCGCGGCGGCGGTGCGCCTCCGAAGCCCGCGGGCACCAAGGGCCGCGCGCTAGATCACATCGGTTTCGATGTCGCGGACGAAGATGCGATCTTCAAGAAATTCGCAGATGACGGCGTCATGATTAATATGGCTGCCCGCGACATGACCAAACAGATCGGACTGAAGATCGGCTTCATTACCGATCCCAACGACACGTACATCGAAGTGACTCAAGGGTTGAAAGACTTGAACGATAAGTAATTAGAATACCGGCGACTTTCGCCCTACCCCGAACATCTGTTACTCTGACCCCTGACGACCCTTTCCGCATCGTCTCCGTGCATGGAACCGGCCTGTATCCGCCACACCGATCTCCCCGGAACGTCCCGGCTCTTTGCCGACTTCAGCTATCATTTTGACCGCGTAGCCTCTTTCTTCCGCCATGCTCCGCACGATCCGGATTCCCTGGCTGCCGCAGTTCGGGAGATCGATTACCCGGAGGCTCGCCGAGCCGCGATGGTGGCTGCTCTCGCGGCTCAGAACGGGCCGAGCGAATCGCTCGAAAGGCTTGCGAAACCGGGAACGGTTGCGGTGGTCACCGGACAACAGGTCGGCCTGTTCTGCGGACCTGCGTATACCATCTATAAGGCCCTGACCACGATTCGCTTGGCCCGCGATCTGTCCGAAAGTGGAATCCCCGCCGTCCCAATTTTCTGGCTCGCCTCGGAGGACCATGATTTCGCCGAAGCCGCGGTCTTCCATGGCTTCGACGCCTCATACAAGCCGGTACGGTTGGAGATTAAAGCTCCGGAGGAGGCCGCGGGCCGCTCATGCCCGGTCGGCAATCTCAGAATCGAGAATGCGCCGCTACGCGAGCTGCGCCAGTTGCTTGCGGGCTTTCCTCACGGCGACCAAGTTTCCGCGTTGGCCGAGGCTGCGTACTCAAACGGCGCGACGATGACGCAGGCCTTCCGAACGCTGCTTAGCAAGCTGCTGGCGGACAGCAGCCTGCTCACGCTCGATCCGCTGGACCCGAAGATTCGCTCCATCGCCGCTCCGTTTCTCGCGGATGCGCTTTTGGCCGCGCCCGATCTGAAGGCCGATCTGCTGAAGCGCGGCAGCGAACTTACTGCCGCCGGTTATCATCCTCAGGTGTTAGTCGAACCGAAGAGCTCATTATTTTTTTTACTTGAAGACGGCGCGCGCGTGGCCCTTCGCCGCAAGGATTCGGAGTACGCCGCTTTGCGAGACCGCGCAGCCGACGTCTCGCCCAACGCCCTGCTCCGGCCGGTCATGCAGGATTATCTGCTGCCGACCGCGGCGTTCGTCGCGGGACCGGGCGAAATCGCGTATCTGGCGCAGTCGCAGGTGATTTACGAGCGGCTGCTGGGCCGTATGCCGGTGGTTTTGGCTCGCGGCAGTTTCACCCTTCTCGAATCGCGAACCGCAAAACTGCTGGAACGCTACAAGCTGTCTCTCCCGGAGACGCTGGTGAACGAGGAGGCCTTGAAGGAGCGTCTCGCGTCATCGCTTGTGCCGTCCGATATCGAGCACTCCTTTATAGACGCCGCCGGCGAACTCGACCGCCGGTTGACTCAGTTGAGCGGCGAACTCGAACGGTTCGATCACACCCTCGCTGCCGCGTTATCCAAAAGCCGCGCCAAGATGACCTATCAGCTCGAAAAGATCCGGCGCAAAACCGCGCGAGAAATCCTGCGGCGAGATGTGAACGCCTCGGACGGAGCGGAACATTTGAGTAATGTTCTGTTCCCGCATCGCCATTTGCAGGAGCGCTTCTATTCGATCCTGCCTTTTGTGGCCGAGCACGGTCTGGATCTGCCTGGCCGGCTTCTCGAGAGCCTCACCTTGGCCTGCCCGGATCATCGGGTCGTCAAACTTTAAATGCACGTAAATCACGTAAAGAAGGCCCTCAAGGAGGGCAAACTCCAACTAGGATGTTCCTTCGCGCAGCTTCGTTCGCCCGCGGTCGCGACCATCCTCGGCAAGGCCGGGCTTAATTGGTGCTATCTCGATGCCGAGCACGGCCCTTTCGACTTCCCGACTTTGCAAGACTTGTGCCGTGCCTCGATCGCCGCGGGCATGGCTCCGATTGTGCGCATCGCCGATGTGCAGTATGACCTGGTCGCCCGTTCGCTCGATTGCGGAGCCATGGGCGTGCTGCTGCCGCGCGTTGAATCTCCAGACGTGCTGGAGAGAGCCGTGAGCTGGGCCTTCCTTCCACCCAAGGGCGTGCGCGGTTACGGCCTGACGCAGCACAACGTGGATTACGAAGCAGTCACGCTCCCACAGATCATCCAGCACGTCAACGACAACACGATGGTGGTGTTTCAGATCGAGACGCAAACCGCGCTCGATCGCCGCGATGAGCTGACCGCGGTTCCCGGCGTCGATGCGGTGATGGTCGGCCCGGCGGATCTTTCTATTTCGCTCGGCATACCTGGCCAGTTCGAGCATCCCAAACTGATCGAAGCCATCGACAAAATCATAGAGAGCTGTAACAAACACGGAGTCGCGCCCGGCATCCACATGCGCCCGCTGCATCTGGCCAAGTTCTGGCGCGATCGCGGCATGCGCTTCCTGAGCACCGGCGGCGATGCGCTGTGGCTGTACGATAAAGCTTCAGAAGCGATGAAGGAGCTCCGCGGGTAGCCGCTACGCGTTCGCCCCGCGCGCCGCGAGCTGCCGCAGCACGTACGGCAGAATGCCGCCGTTGCGGTAATATTCGGCTTCGACCGGCGTGTCGATGCGGGCGCGAGCTTCGAATTTTTTTCCGTCCGCGATCACTCGCACACGCGATTTACCACACGATTCAACCGCCGCGGGAATGCCTTCGATCGAAAACGATTCGAGTCCCGTGAGCCCGAGCGACTCGCGATTCTGGCCGTCGACGAATTCGAGGGGCAACACGCCCATGCCGACGAGATTCGAACGGTGAATACGTTCGAAGCTCTCCGCGATCACGGCTCGGACGCCCAACAGCAGCACACCTTTCGCGGCCCAATCGCGCGAAGATCCGCTGCCGTACTCCTTCCCCGCGATAATGACAAGCGGCGTCCCCTCGGTTTTGTACTTCACCGAAGCGTCGTAGATGAACATCTTCTCGTTCGATGGAACGTGGGTGGTCCAGCCGCCTTCCGTGCCGGGAGCCATCTGGTTCCGCAGGCGAATGTTCGCGAGCGTACCCCGCGTCATGACTTCGTGATTGCCCCGCCGCGCTCCGTAGGAATTGAAGTCGGCGGGCTTCACGCCGAGCGAAATTAAATATTGCCCCGCCGGACTATCCTTTGCGATATTGCCCGCGGGAGAAATGTGATCCGTCGTAATAGAATCCCCGAGCACCGCGAGGCAGCGTATTCCAGGGATGTCCTTCACGAACGTCGCGGGATCGACCATTTCATCGAAGTACGGCGCGCGCTTGATATAAGTGGATGATTCATCCCAGGCGTAAAGCTCTCCCTGCGGCACTTTGATGCCGTTCCACTGCGCGTCGCCGGCGAAGACTTCCGAATACTCCTTGGCGAACATCTCACGCTTGACGGACTTGCTAACCGCAGCTTGCACTTCGGCGTTCGTCGGCCAAATGTCGCGCAGATATACGACGCCACCGTCCCGGTCCTTGCCCAATGGCTCATGAACCAGGTCGATATCCACGCGACCGGCTAAGGCGTACGCAACCACGAGCGGCGGAGAGGCAAGATAATTCGCCTTGACCAATGGATTCACGCGCCCTTCGAAATTGCGATTGCCGGAAAGCACGCTCGCCACCGTTAAATTCTCCTTGGTGACGGCGGCAGCCACCTCATCCGGCAACGGTCCACTATTGCCGATGCAGGTGGTACAGCCGAATCCGACCAGATGGAAATTAAGCGCCTCGAGCGCCGGCATCAGTCCCGCATCTTCGAGATAATCCATCACGACTTTCGACCCCGGCGCGAGGCTGGTTTTTACCCACGGCTGAGCTTTCAGTCCGCGCTCGACCGCTTTTTTCGCTAGCAATCCCGCCGCGACCAACACGCTGGGATTCGAAGTGTTGGTGCAGCTTGTTATGGCCGCAATGACCACGCTGCCGTCTTGAATTGTGGCTCGCGTGCCATTGGTTCCGATTTCCGCGAGCCTGGGCTCTGCGCCAAGCCCGCTCAAGAAATTCTGTTTTACGTCCGGCAAATTGATGCGATCCTGCGGGCGCTTGGGACCGGCCATTGACGGCACCACCGTCGCCAGATCGAGACCGAGAGTATCCGAATAGACGGGGTCCGGCGCGCCATCCACGCGGAACATGCCCTGAGCCTTCGCGTATGCTTCGACGAGAGCAATCTGTTCCGCGGAACGGTTGGTCATGCGCAGGTAATCGAGCGATACGTTATCGATTGGGAAAACGCCGATCGTTGCGCCGTACTCCGGAGCCATGTTTGAGATGGTCGCGCGGTCCGCCACGCTCAACGCCCCCACTCCATCGCCGTAAAACTCGACGAATTTTCCGACCACGCCCTTTTTCCGCAGCATCTGCGTAACGGTCAACACCAGATCCGTGGCGGTCGCGCCTTCGGGCAACCTTCCGTGCAGCTTGAATCCGACCACGGCGGGCAGCAACATTGTGGCGGGCTGGCCGAGCATGCATGCCTCCGCCTCAATTCCGCCGACACCCCAGCCGACCACACCCAAGCCATTGATCATCGTGGTGTGCGAATCCGTGCCGACAACAGTGTCCGGATACGCTTCGCCGCTCTTGTGAAACACCACCGGCGCAAGATATTCGAGATTCACCTGGTGCACGATGCCGGTATCCGGGGGCACGGCGCGGAAATCCCGAAACGCGGATTGGCCCCAGCGCAGGAACGCGTAACGCTCGCGATTGCGCTGGTATTCGAGCAAGGCATTCACGGAAAACGCATCCTTGCTGCCGAATTTGTCCACTTGAACCGAATGATCGATCACTAGGTCGACCGGAATCAGAGGATTGGCCTTCTTCGGATCGGCGCCCATTTTGTGAAGTGCATCGCGCATGGCGGCGAGATCGACCACGCAAGGCACTCCCGTGAAATCCTGCAACAAGATTCGCGCGGGGCGGAAGTTAATCTCTCGCGCCGGCGCGGACGGATCCCACGCGGCAACGTATTCGATGTCGCCGCGCTTGGCCGTGGCGCCATCCTCAAATCGCAAAAGATTTTCGAGCAGAACCTTGATCGAAAAAGGAATCCGATCCAGCCTCGCGATTCCAGCCGTTTCGAGCGCAGCCAGGCGATACACCTTGTACTTCTGACCTCCGGCTTGCAGTTCGCCAGCGGCGCCAAAGGAGTTCGGATGGGTCATGGGTACTCTTATTTTAACCGCTGAGGGATAATGGCCACAGCCGTCTTTAAGCATACGGGGCTTGCATACAAGCAATGTTTCGAGCCATCCGAGAGCAGATCGAAACCGTGTTTCAACGCGATCCGGCCGCTCGCAGCGTGCTGGAGATCGTTCTTTGCTATCCCGGCTTTCACGCGGTCCTGCTGCACCGCCTGGCGCACCGGTTATACCGCGCGGGTTGGTTCACTCCGGCGCGAATGGTGAGCCAGTTTTCGAGAACCATCACCGGCATCGAGATTCATCCCGGCGCGAGCATCGGCCGCCGCTTTTTTATCGATCACGGAATGGGAGTGGTGATCGGCGAGACTTCCGAGATTGGCGACGATGTACTGATGTATCAAGGCGTGACGCTCGGCGGCACCGGGAAGGAACACGGCAAAAGGCACCCAACCATCGGCAATGGAGTGGTCATCGGGACGGGCGCGAAGATCCTCGGCAATATTCGGATCGGAAGCTATGCGAAAGTGGGCGCGGGTTCCGTGGTAGTGCGGCCGGTTCCGGATCATTCTACGGTCGTGGGCATTCCGGGACGAGTGGTGGGAGGCGCGGAGTCCGATCCTTTGGAGCACGGGATGCTACCCGACCCCGAAGGCCAAGCTATCGATGATCTATCCCGCCGCGTGGCACAATTGGAGTCTCTGGTGCGGAGTTTGTCCGATGAGCAATCTGCGGCGAAGCGTTAGTTTCCGGCGAAGTCTTGGCTTAGTGCTGCTCGCGGCCGGGGCCTTGGCCGCTGCAGACACGACGTTCTATCTTTCGCCCTGCTCTGACGCGGCGACTGGCTGTGAGCCGGGTGATCTCGATTTGGCTCGGTGGGCGTTGCAATCCTGGCAGACCGCATCTGGAGGCAAGCTGCACTTCATCGAGTCAAAAGACGAATCGAGCGCGTTGTTCCGCTTCGTCTGGGCGAGCCCGGCGGGAGGTCTCTATGGGGAGACCGTGCCCATTGACGTTCATGGACAACAAGGCGCGCGGATTTACATCGTCAACACGACGCAGGGTCTTACCGATCATTTGTTACGGGACACAATCGTGTACCTGACCTGCTTGCATGAATCCGGCCACGCGCTCGGCCTGAGCCACACGGATCAGTTCGCCGATATCATGTACTTTTTCGGCTACGGCGGCGACATCAACGAATACTTCGGCCGCTACCGCCGCAAGCTGATGGCGCGCGACGATATCCGCAAGAACTCCGGGCTATCGCCGGCGGACGTGCGGCGGCTAATAGCGGTGCTCAACGTGCGGTAGTCAGCTTGTGCTACGATCCGAAATGAACGTCCCACCCACTTCGCGGAGAGGTGGCTGAGTGGTCGAAAGCAGCGGTTTGCTAAACCGTCGTACTGGCCTAAACCGGTACCGGGGGTTCGAATCCCCCCCTCTCCGCCAGAC
>JASHRP010000681.1 GCA_030037375.1 Bryobacteraceae bacterium
GATCTGTCCGCTATAAAGCGGCGAACGGTCCACATTCTCCCGCAAGAGATTATGTGTCTCGCCGGTCGTATAGGCAATATAGCAAGGCACTTGCTCCCGCTCTATCTTGTTGGTAATATAAGAGAACGGCGTAGGTTTTGGATCTCCGGCTTGCGCCTCAAAGCGGGTCCAATCGATCGTCCGGCCGTCTAACCTTGGCGGTGTACCGGTCTTCAGGCGTTTCCAGCCGAGCCCAAGGTGCCGAAGCTGATCGCCTAATAGATTCGAGGGGGCCTCTCCGCTGCGGCCGCAGGTGAACTTCTGCTCGCCGACGTGGGCCAGACCATTTAGGAACGTTCCAGTCGTTACGATCACGGCCTCGGCAGCCAGACGCCGGCCGTCGCGCAGGTCCACACCCCGCACGCGACCGTCGCTAATCGTCAGTTGAGCGACTTCCGCTTGCACGATCCGGAGATTCGACTCTTTTTCTAACAATTCTCGCATGCGCAAGCGGTATTGCTTCTTATCGCACTGAGCTCGCGGCGACCATACCGCCGGTCCGCGGCTCGTATTGAGCAGTCGGAACTGGATTCCAACCGCATCGGCGACCTCACCCATGATCCCGCCGAGAGCATCGATTTCCCGCACCAGATGGCCTTTGGCGATGCCTCCAATCGCGGGGTTGCACGACATCTGGGCGATGAGATCGATGTTCATCGTCACCATCGCTGTTTTCAGACCAAGCCGAGCGCAGGCTCGCGCGGCTTCACAGCCAGCGTGGCCGGCGCCAACGACGATGACATCATACTTAGCAGCCATCTTTCGCCATTCTAGCGCGACGAGCTAAACTGGCACTGTTGAGGAACTCGCCCCCACAACGGTGCCTGGCGCGGCAGAAGGGGTCGAGTTCGACGGACATTCCCGGGGCCGCGTCGGCACTGTGCGGGCTTCTATGCGAATTCTGATCATAGGAAGCGGCGGACGCGAGCACGCCCTTGCATGGAGGCTGAAGCGCGAAGGACACGACGTGTTCGCCGCCCAGGGAAATCCCGGCATCGCCCAAGTGGGGCGTGTCATTCCCAGCACTGACTATGTGGCAGTGGCGGCAAGCGTCGAGCCCGATCTGACCGTTGTCGGTCCCGAAGCGCCTCTGGTCGCCGGCATTGTGGATCAATTTCGCGCTTTGGGGCGTCCGATCGTGGGCCCAAATCAAGCCAACGCCCGGCTCGAAGGGAGCAAAATCCATTCGAAGGACCTGATGCACCGGCTTGGGATTCCGACTGCTCGCTACCATCGAGCGGAGACTCAAGAGGACGCACTGAAGGCGTTGGCGGACTTCGCCTACCCGGTGGTCGTAAAGGCGGACGGATTAGCGGCAGGTAAGGGCGTCATTATCGCGCAAGACCGCGAAGAGGCGGAAGAAGCTATCACCAAGCTCGGCCCGCGGCTCATTCTGGAAGAATTCATCAGGGGCGAAGAAGTGAGCTTCATTGTCCTCTGCGATGGAAAAACCGCGTTGCCTCTGGAGGCCACGCAGGACCATAAAGCTGTCGGCGATGGCGACACGGGTCCTAACACCGGCGGCATGGGAGCGTATTGCGACGGGCGAATTCTATCTCGCGAAGATTCCGAAAATGTGATGAGGACGGTCATTGAACTGGTGGTGGCCCATACCCAATTCACTGGCTTTCTTTATGCCGGCCTAATGATGACGGCTGACGGGCCGAAAGTTCTGGAGTTCAATGTCCGGCTGGGAGATCCAGAAACGCAACCCCTAATGCATCGGATCAAGGGAGGATTCGGCCAGGTGCTAATGCGCACGGCAACCGGCACGCTTCGTGGCGCGGCACTTGAGTGGAACGCCGAGCCGTCAGTCTGCGTGGTGCTCGCGGCAGCCGGATATCCGGGTCAGGTCCGCACCGGAGACGCAATCTCAGGGATCGAAGACTGTGGCGCAGAGGTATTTCACGCGGGCACGCGAGTGGGCGCGAAAGGCCTTGAGACAGGGGGTGGAAGAGTACTGGGGGTAACCGCTTCGGGAAGGGACTTGCGGGCGGCGGTCGCTAACACGTATGCCGCGGTTTCGAAGATCCACTTCGACGGAATGCATTACCGCCACGACATTGCACGCAAAGGATTAAAACGCTGGGACGCTGATACAATCAAGGCATCGGGGACGTAGCTCAGATGGATAGAGCGGTCGCCTCCTAAGCGACAGGTCGGCAGTTCGAATCTGCCCGTCCCTACCAGTTCCTCGCCGTTCGCTGCGCATTAATTGCGCCCTCGGCCCTGGTGTGCTATTCGTAGATGTTCACCCCTGTTCGCGCGGCGAGACGTTCCAAACGCTCCCCAAGATAGAGACACATTATGGCTTACGTGATCGCGGAACCTTGCATCGGCACCAAAGACACGGCGTGCGTGGATGCCTGTCCGGTGGATTGCATTCATCCCAAGAAGGACGAACCTAACTTCGAAAAAGAAGACATGCTTTACATCGATCCGGTTGAATGCATCGATTGCGGCGCCTGCGTTCCGGTTTGCCCCGTTTCCGCCATCTTCACAATCGACGATCTGCCGGAAAAATGGACCGACTTCGGTCCCCGCAACGCTAAGTTCTTCGGACGCTGAAGAACTTCTCTACATCCTTGCGCGTTGTCGTGAAGCTGTAGTGCGGAAGGCTGTCGAAAAATGTCTGTCCGTAACGCGTTTTGGTAATCCGGTTATCGAGCAGGGCCAAGACACCGCGATCGGAGCGGCTGCGAATCAATCTTCCGAATCCCTGTTTCAAGGCAATTGCCGCCTGGGGCACCTGATAGCTGTGAAATGGGTCGCCGCCGTCGTTCCTGATTGCGGCAATCCGAGCTTCCACCACCGGATCGCTCGGCACGGCAAAAGGCAGCTTGTCGATAATCACGCAGCTCAACTGCTCGCCGGGAACATCCACGCCTTGCCAGAACGAGGAAGTGGCGAACAGCACTGCATTCGGAGTGGATCGGAACTCCTCAAGCAGCGCGTTTCTCGGACCGGTTCCCTGCATCAGCGTCTGATAAGGAATTTCCAGCGACACGCGATCGTAGATCAACCGCATCTGCTGGTAACTGGTAAACAGTACAAACGCGCGGCCGCGGCTTAGAGTCAGCAGCTCGATAATCTCCTCCGCCGCCGCATTGGCAAACGCCGGGCTCCGCGGATCCGGTAATGACTGCGGCACGTACAAAAGCGCCTGCCGTGCGTAATCGAAGTGGCTGGGTACAACCAGTGTGCGCGCGGTGCGCAGACCTAGACGCTCTTTGGTGTAGTCGAACGCTCCGGCCACGGCGAGGGTCGCCGAAGTGAGTACGACCGTGTCCACCGCATCGAACAATCGTTCATCGAGAATCTGCGAGACGTCGATGGGCGTGGCCTGCAGGAACGTTCCGCGCCCCCGACGCTCGATCCAATACACGAAGCGCCGGTCGCCGGATTCCATCCAGAACTCGAATCGCCGCGCCAGGTCTCTCGCCCGCGCGACCAGCAGCAACGTTTCCTCCATCGCAGCTTTCAGCAATTCGAGCTGCAAAGCTACCAGTTCCAGGGCTCGCAGCACGTCCCGATATTGCTCCTCATTCTTTTCGAGAAATGCGTCATGAGAGCGGAAGCCGGTGCGGCCGTCTCCTCCGCCGAGCAGGCCGAAGAACCGCGCAGCGCAGTCCCCCAGCGTGATCAGCGTGCGGTCAAGCTCCTGCGAACCGAACTCCTTCCGATGCGCCAAAGCCGAGACATCGCGCGCGAAATCTTCGACCTGGTAACTGGAAACGGAGACGCCGAAGTACTGCCCGGCCGTGTCCTCGACTTCATGCGCCTCATCGAAGATCACCGCGCCGTAATCCGGGATGATCGCGCCGCGCTCATCGCTCCGCACCGCCATATCCGCGAAAAACAAATGGTGATTGACGATGATAATGTCGCTCTCCTGAGCCCGCTGGTGCATCAGCGTGATGAAGCAGCGCTCGAATTGCGCGCATTTCTGACCGGTGCAGAGATCGGACCGCGCATCGATCTTGGCCCACGCGGCGGAATGCTCAGGGAGGGTCTTGATCTCTGCCCGGTCGCCCGTTTCGCTGGTCTTTTCCCATTCCCGGATCACCTGAAAGTCGGCGACCTCTTCGAGGCCTTCGATCATCGGTTCTTTTTCAGCATCGTAAATCTTCTGACGGCATGCGTAGTTGGCGCGCCCTTTCATGTAGGAAACGCGCAATGCGCCAAGATGCCGGGCTAAGAAGGGAATGTCTTTGAAGAAGAGCTGCTCCTGAAGATTCTTCGTGCCAGTGGAGATGACGACACGCTTGCCCGAAAGGATCGCCGGCACCAGATAGGCGAGCGTTTTGCCTGTTCCCGTCCCCGCCTCAACGATGAGATGTTTTTTTTCCGCGAGCGCGCTCTCGACAGCTTCCGCCATCTGAAGCTGGCCCTCGCGATATTCGAAGCTAGGATGCCACTGCGAGAGCAGCCCTGTCTTCGAAAAGAATTGCCGAACGTTGATCGTTCTGCCGGTGGGGGACGGCTTCGCCGACGGGGGAGGCACCTGTAAGACGATTCTAACGTCCCCGAGGCCGACTGTGAATTGTCGTGCGGCTTTAAAACGCCTGGCTGGATGTAATGCCGCTGGCTTGTAACGCGGTTTGCATCTTTTCGAGCGCCGACTTGTGAATCTGCGAAACTCGGCTTTCGTTGATGCCGAGCACTCCGCCGATTTCCTTCATCGTCATCTCGTTGGTGTAATACAGCAGAACGACTTTCTGATACCGCTCCGGCAGCGCTTTCATCGCGATGCCCAAAACGCTGCGCAGTTGCTCGCGCGCGCAGATCGAATCCGGCTGCGTTTCCGGCTTGCTGGGAAAATCGGGAGCAGGGAGTTCCTCTCCCTCATTCGACCGGGTGGACGCGGAAATCAATCCGACATTGCGAAGATCCAACATCATCGACCGCCAGCGTTCCGTATCCATGCCGAGCTTTTCGGCGATCTCGGACTCAGTGGGGGTCCGCTGCAAAGTGGCAGCGAGGTCGCGGGTCGCGGCTTCCACTTGCTTGTGGCGGCGGCGCATGTCGCGCGACGCCCAATCGAGCTGGCGCAAACTGTCGAGAATCGCGCCCTTAATACGATGCTTGGCGTAGCTCGAAAACACTACCTGCTTTTCCGGGTTGAACTTGCTGGCGGCGTCAAACAGGCCGAGAATTCCCGCGTGGACCAGATCGTCGAGGTCCACGTGAACGGGAAGATTCTCGTGCACGCGAATGGCGATCGCCTTGACCAGTGGCAGGTGCTCCAGTACGACGCGATCGCGCCGCGCGAGCTTCGCCGCGGGGTTAAGCGCCACCAGGCGGGGATGCGTGGCATGCTGGGTTGAGTGAGGCGCCGTCGCGGTCCCCATCGGCTTTACCGGCACGCCGTGATTCTGGGCGGCCTTGCGGACCCGTCTAAGCTGAGCAGGACCGGGTGTTGCAACCGGTGTCACTGGAACCGGCGCTGCCGCGGCAGCGGATTTATAGCTCATCGCCATCATGTTTGTTTTGCATCTCCTGTTTTGCTTCCACGGACACGAAGGGCGATGCAAGCACTAGGCCACATACTCGCGGACCCCGCCTCACAAAATTCCTCTAATTCAACTGACCCTGTGTTATGAGTGAGAAACCTGACGCCCGCTTCGTTATCAACCTAGTCTCCGGCCTGCATCCTCCGCCCCCACGCTGCTTGCTCCGTACCACAATGGAACAGCAGTTTTCTATAACGTTTCCGATTTGAAACGTTCGCAACCCAATTCGGGCCAAAACGTTTCAAACGAAAACGTCGGTAAATAGCAGGGTAAGGGCTAGGGGCGTAGAAGTATCTCGAAGGTTTACCTTAGGGAGGGTCTAATAATCCTCCCACGCGGAGTATGACCGGCCCCTAGCCGGCAGACTCCTTCAGTACCGCGAGCAACGTCTTGACGGCGAACAACCCTAGGACCAACAATGCGGCGATGCGCGGGCGGCCGTCAAGCCGGAAAAACGCCGCTCCGGCAAGCGCGGCGAAGAGCAGGATGGCGACGATAAGCTTCTGGTTCACGGGGACTTACGCTAATGGGCCAGCATATTGTAGGAAAACGCCATCTGCAAGCGAATCTGGTCACCCCCATATTCGGGGGGTAACGGCGGGAAGGGAACTGAAGCGCTGATGCCGGCTACGGCGGCGCGGTCCAAATCGGTTCCGGTGGGCGAGGTGAACTCCAGATCGGGTACGGCCCCTTGCTTATTGATCGCGAACTTCAATACTACGATTCCGCGGCGGCCGGCACGTGCGCTCGGCGGGATCACGGTCATCCAATTCCGCTTTACTTTGGCGAGAACCTGAAGCAAGTAGGGCTTGAAATCGACGTTTTTCGGATCGCTCAGCAGTTGGAGGGCGCTGCATTCATTACATTCCGATGGCGCTACACCGGGCACGCGCGGGGAATCATCCGCCGAGTCTCCAACCATCAGCCCGCCTCCCCCTCCGCGCAGAGCGTCGCGGATCGGATCGGGAATCTTTGGCGTGGCGGGAGCCTTAGGCGCGGCGGGATTCGGACGCGCGGGCCCCGGAAATGCGGGAGCCGCAGAAAGCCCGGAGGTTGCTGTGCCGATGCCCGGGATTGGCGGCGCAATCGGGCCGGTCTGGATCTGCGGAGCGTCGACAACCGATGCTTGAAGCGCGGCCGGATCGGGACCCCGGCTTGGGGGACCCGGCGGAGGGATGAATTGCCGAACGTGAGGAGCCTGCGCAGGCTGCGCTTGAACGGCGCTACGAAGATCGAGCTGCTTCAGTACCTTACCCTGATTGGGAGCCTTCTGAGTCAGCTCCGACATCGGAGGCAGAACCAGCGTCACCGGATGCTGAAACTCGGCTAGGATTTCGGGCGATTGATGGTACTCCGCAACGTCCGGCGCCAGCACGAGGAACGCGATGATCAGCGCGTGAACGAGGAGGGAACCGCCGATGTCGCGCACGAAGCGCTTGGTGGTGACGGGCTCTCGCCACTCACGCAGGAGATTGAGCTCAAGAGGTTCGGAAGCTGGCGGCGCCGTTTGCACTTACCCTCCCTGCAATGCCTGAGCGACCAGGCGGGAGTGCTCCTCAATTTTAGCAAGGATGCCGGTTGCAACTTCGAGCGCTTTAAGGCCATGTTCACCCGTAACCGGCGGGTCCTTACGGGAGGCCACGCTCGAGAAGAACGCTTCCAGCTCCAGGCGTAACGGCTCATCCTTGGTCACCGGCAACTGCGCGAAATCGATCGCCAGCGGAGGTTTCACGCGGAAGCGGACAGCGTCTTTGCGCGTGTAATCGAGTGAGATGTATTCGTGCGGCTGAAACAGGCGCAACTTGCGGACCCGCTCCGTGGAAACCCGGCTGGCAGTCAGATTGGCCACGCAGCCGCCGGGAAACTGGAGCCTTGCGTTCGCGATATCGACCTTCGAGGTGAGAATGGAAATGCCGGCGGCGCGAATCTCCTCCGGCATTTCGCCGGTCAACGCGAGAATGATATCGATATCGTGAATCATCAAGTCCAGGACCACGTCGACGTCCAGGCTGCGCGGGCTGAACTCGCTCAAGCGGTGAATTTCAAAGAACAGCGGCTTTGTCACCACGCAACTGAGGGCGATTACGGCCGGATTGAAGCGCTCGAGGTGGCCTACCTGCAGGACGCGGCTCATCCGGCGAGCGGTTTCGACCAAGTTACGAGCAGCCTCCGACGTATGGGCGATCGGCTTTTCGACTAAAACATCCAACCCGCGCTCCATTAGCAGGCATCCGACTTCGGAGTGGGTGACGGTCGGCGTGGCGACTACAGCAGCGTCGGAGGCTTGGGCGAGCTCTTCTAGCGACGAGAAGATCGGACAGGCGCTCGCCCGGGCGGCCTCCGCGGCCCGGCCGGGATCAAGATCGAAAACTCCTGATAGGCTCGCGTTTTGCGAGGAATGGATGACTCTGAGGTGATTGCGGCCGAAGACGCCGGCGCCTACCACCCCCACACGGGGTCCAGGCATGCTTTCACGAGCCTAGCATGCCCCCGGCCGCGAACAGCGCATCAGGTGGAACGCTATTGCTTCGCAGCGGATTGGGATTGCCCTTGCATGGCCTGCATCCGCGCCTGCATCTGGCGGGTGAGGTGAGGCACGATTCCGATCATGCGTTCGATCAGCATGAGCTGGCCGCGATGATGCATCTCGTGCTCCTTGACTCCGAGAATCAGCTCAAACTGGCTCTTGGTGGGCGGATTGCCGGTTCCGGGCGGCAGCTCCACGGATTCCGACAAGAAGCTCTCTGGCAGATTCTCAAGCCAACTTGCGAAGTGATCGCGGCTTTCGGTTAGCTTCTTGAGAATCTCGGCCTTCGAATGCGGCTTCTTTTCCTGCTCCCACAGAGGTCCGGCGATCGCCATGAAATCCGCCGGCGTCTTCACGCCCTTGGTGCGAACTTTGTAGGCGATGGTGGGGAGGTTGGCGATGTGCAGCAAAGTCTCCCCGATGCTGCGGTTCTCGGGTGTCGCACGAAAGCCGTAATGTTCCTCGCCGATCTCCTCGGCGATTTGGATGGTATTATTGCGGACCGTGCGGAAAGACGCGGCCAGTTCTTTAGCTCCGTAGTAGGTCATGATGGAGTTGATGATATCGCACCCTCCGGAGTTTCAAGATACCGATCCGAAGGCGATGGAGGTGTGGATCGACTTGATGCGAAAGATGCCGCCGGGGGAGAAATTGGCCAATACGCTAAGCGCAACCGATTTGCTGCTTGCATTTCACGAAATGGGAGTAAGCGGTCGACACCCCCACGCCGGCGAAGACGAGATTCGGGCACGAATTGCGGCCGCGCATCTGCCACGTGAGCTGGTGATAGCCGCCTATGGATGGGACCCGGACGCCCATGCCGAGTAGCGCTGACGCGCTGCTCGGTGTTCTCAAGGTGCTGGATCGCATGGAGATTCCGTATCTCATTGGTGGATCCGTCGCGAGCGCCATTCACGGTATCTCGCGGCCAACTATGGACGCGGACATCGTTGCGGACCTTAGGCCCGAGCACATCCAAGAATTCGCCTCGCTGCTAAAGGCTGAATACTACGTCGATCCGGAAACGATGCGTGAAGCGATCTCGCGGAAGCGCGCGTTCAATCTTATCCATTACGCGACGACGTTCAAGGTAGATGTCTTCCCTCTGCAGCACGACGAATACAGCCAAGCCTCTTTTGCGCGACGTCGCTTTGAGGAGAGCCGCTCATTCGGCCCTGAACCGATCGAGTGCGCGGTCGCCTCCCCGGAAGATACGATTCTGCGAAAGCTCGAATGGTATCGGGCCCGGGGCGAAAAATCCGAACGCCAATGGAACGATCTCCGCCGCGTTGTGCGCGTTCAGGCAGGCAGGCTAGATCGCGAATACATGCGCAAGTGGGCCGAATACCTCAAGGTCAGCGATCTGTTGGAGCGCCTGTTCGCGGAGAAGCTGGACTGAATTGATAAAATCGTAGTTTCCCCATGGAAATCGATAAGATCTACGAACCGCAGCGGTTCGAGCCGCACTGGGCCAAATGGTGGGTGGATGAGCAAATCTTCCACGTTGAGGCGGAACCGAAAGACTTGGAGCCGGGACACGATTACTTTTCCCTGGCCATTCCGCCGCCGAACGTGACCGGCTCGTTGCACATGGGCCATATGTTCGAGCATTCGATCATCGACGCTCAAATCAGATGGCGGCGCATGACCGGAGTCAAGACTCTGTGGATCCCGGGCACCGACCACGCAGGAATCGCGACGCAGATCATGGTAGAAAGGCAGCTTGCCGAGGAGGGTCTGAACAGGCGCGACCTCGGCCGCGAGGCCTTCGAAGCGCGGGTTTGGAAGTGGAAAGAGGAATACGGCGGACGCATCGTGGAGCAGATGAAGCGCGCGGGCGTGAGCTGCGATTGGTCCCGCGCGCGATTCACGCTCGACCCGGGCCTTTCGCGCGCCGTGCGCGAAGCGTTCGTGCGGCTCTATGAAAAGGGCCTGATCTACCAGGCCGATTACATCGTCAATTGGTGCCCGCGATGCCAGACGGCGTTGAGCGATCTTGAAGTGGAGCACGAGAAAACGCAGGGGCATCTTTGGCACATCGTTTATCCGGTGAACGGGAGCCCGACCAAGCTGGTGGTCGCGACAACGCGGCCCGAAACGATGCTTGGCGATACCGCGGTGGCGATCAATCCCAAAGATCCGCGCGCGGC
>JASHRP010000682.1 GCA_030037375.1 Bryobacteraceae bacterium
CTTGCGCGATGCCGGTCGAAACCTGGTTGAAGCTCTGCGCCACTTGACCGGCGGCGGTAATCACCACCTGACGCGAGGTTTCGTCGTTGGGATTCACGCTCAACTGCGAGAAACTGTTGAAGAAGTTCGACAAGGAGCTGGATACGCCGTCGGTCGAATTGGGATCGAATAAGGGCTGGATCTGGCCCAAATCCGCGGCGGCTTGTTGCGAGCTCCCCAGTGATTGCTGCTGGTTGCGGACGTTCTGTTCCAGGTATTCTGAGCGCGAGCTGATCAACCCCGCCGACATCACGCCGCCCATCCCTCCCTCGCTGGGATCGAACGGCATGGCCTCCAGAGCAAGATTCTGGTCCGCATAGCCGGGGGTGTTGGCGTTGGTGATGTTGTTCTGGATCGTATTAAATTCCTGTTGGTACACCGAGAGCGCGCTCGCGGAATTCAAGATGGCGCTACTTAAGCTGCCCATGTTAGCCTCGCACCCAAATTGTCCCTGGGCCGCTCTGCCGCACCGGCTCACCGTCGGGACGATACGATCCGCTCACCGGAGCAAGCAGCCTGGCCATCGCGTGAGTAACGCTGAGTCCCCGCGCGGCTAGCTTCCCAAGTCCTCGCAGTTGGACTGAAAGTCCGTACAGTTCCTGCCGCGCCCCGGCCTCTAGCTCTTGGCCGCGGAGCCGGTCGAGAACAACCGCGGCGTCTTGAAGCGCGGCAAGGTGCGCGGCAATTGCCTCCGCCCAATTTCCATTAGACGGCGTCGAAAGGAGGGTGGACCGCAAGGCGGCCGCGGTTTGTCGGAGGCTATGAAGACTGGAACGCATCGTCGATAATCTTCGAGGCCGTTGCCTGGGGATTAACCTCATAGGTTCCGTTGGCGTAAGACCTGGCGATTTGCTCGATGCGTGCCTGCCGCTCTGGAGAATCCGCCGCTAGCGACCGAAGGCTTCGCACCAGCTCCGATAAATGAACATCGTCGCTCGATGCCGCGCCGCTTGCCGCTGGCGATTCGGACGAATTAGCCGTTTGCCCGGTTCGTCCGGTCTGCTGCGTCCCCAACGCTTCGGCCGAGGACAGAGAGGAAAGGTTGTTGTTGTTTACCTTCATGTCGAGCAACTTATCTTGGGAGGCAGCCTTGGTGATCCGCCTTCCTTAATCGCTGTATCGACTCTCCCAAACAATATCTTAGAACGAAATCGCCACCGACATCGTAGGTAAATGCCTATTCCTTCTACAGCGCGGTCTAGTCCGACTCCTCGGACGCCGGTTCCGCATCGGCTACTTTCATTTCCATCAAGGCGAGGCGATCCCCGTTCGCCAGGTCGATCGCGAGTCCGAATTCGTAGCGCGCTGATTCCGCGTCTCTTACGCTGGCCATCGAAGCCTCGCGCGGGTCGGAAAAAGCGAAACTTGCGCCACTGACGGGAATCACCAATTGCCAGGTATCTCCACCCAGATTGAGGACGCTGGTATCGAAGCTCTGGAGCACGCCCGCACCCTCGAAGATCAACGCGGAGTTGCGGAAGCGGATACGCAAGAGCGAGCCGTCCTCGATCCAGCGCGTGAACAGGAGCCGCGCGTCCTCCGTGGATGTGACCATAACGAATCGAACCCTTCTGCATTGTACGCGATCCCCGCTCCTAAGTACTTCGCCGGCACAACGGAGCCTAGCCCGGCGGAGCTCCTAGAGCTGCTCTGCCTCCTCGATGGCCGGGCGGCCCTGTGCCGGCTAGCCGGGTTTCAGCAATGCTAGACTGTTGGTCGAGCCGTTCGCGCCCGTAGCTCAGTCTGGATAGAGCGTTTGCCTCCGGAGCAAAAGGTCAGAGGTTCGAATCCTCTCGGGCGTACCACTCCTCTCAGTTACCGCTAAGGCCGGGCCACGGCGAATTCAGGTGATAGGGTACCGAAGGGCCGATCATCTCCACGCGCCGGATCTTGCCGTTCTCGATCAGGAAGGCTTCCGTGACCAGAATGCTTGAAGGACGATTGAAACCCTTGAAAGTGTACTCGCGGCCGTCGGAGAGCGTTCCTTGGTTTACGGTTCCCTGATCGAAGACCGCGTGGGACCAGACCACGCCGCGCTCCGCGTCCACCACCGGATAGCGCCGATGGTGGATGCTCTGGACCACAAAATAGTAGCCTAGCTTGAACTGCGCCAGGCAATCCATGGAAAATGCGTTGATCGTTCCGGGCGGCTCATTCGCTGGGCGCGGAACATTGGTGGTCGGCGCGCCGTTTTCGATGCGATGGCAATCGTTGGTAAACGGATAAGTTCCCGTGCCGTTGATGCCTTTGCCGTCGTTCTTCTGCAAGCCGGTGAAATAACCGTCCGCGATGGAGATCATCTCCTGGCGTGAGAGCCTCTGCGCCGGTGGAATCGATTTGAACCACATATCCTCGGGCTTGTAGCCAGGCTTGTCCAGGTCGGCGATGCCGGATGGGCCGCCTCCTCCGCTCCGGTAATAGACCCCTTCTATCTCCGAGATGCGACCGAGCTCGATGCGCAAGCGCAGGCTCATCAGCAGCGGCGCGCCGGCCTCATGCATCGTCCCCATGAAGACCACCTGCCCGAATTCCGGATCGGCAAAGATGTGCTTGTAGTTGCCGATACCTTCCGCGGTTTTCCAGAAGCCGTCGCCGATGTCCATTACCTGGTCGTTTTCGGTGTACTTTGCGTCGGCCGATAGCGGGAGACGCTTGGGATCGTGCGCGACCACCGCGGCGAGGTATTGGTTGACCACGTCCTCCAGACACGCCCGGTTGCAGTTGAGCGGAATCGGTCCCGTCGATGCCCGCGCGTTCGGCGCCATGATCGTCAGGATGCTTAGCGACAGAGCCGTGGCAGCGAGAAGGGCAAGCGCGCAGCACATGGCGAAGGTGGAACGCATGGTCTGCCTCCTATAAACCTACTTCTTCTAGACCTACTGCTTGGCGGCGGGCGCGGGAACTGGCTTGGTGGCGTTATCCCAATGCTCGGCGATTTTTCCGTTTTGGATCCGGAACATGTCGAACCAAGTGCTGGTGTACTTATGTCCGGGATTGCCAGGATCGTCGTATTCGCGGACGAAGGAAAGCGTCACCATATCGCCTTCGGCCTGAATCGAGACCAGGTCCGCAAGCGTTTCAGGGATCGGAAGCTGGCCGCCTAGCTTGCTGAAATACTCCTTGAACCCCTTGATGCCGGTGTCTGCGTTGGGATTGTGCTGCATGTAATCCTCGCGCATGTAGTTCTCGGCCTGATCCAGCCGGCGGCCGCGCAGCACGATTCGATAGAAGTCATAACACAGCTTCTTGTTCGCGGCGAGCTTGGGATCGGAGCTTTTGAGCAGCGCGCTTTGATCCTTTGCGGGAACAACGGGAAGCGATGCGAAAACCGGCGCGGCGCAAATCGCCAGGGCGATTGCTTGAAGAAGGGAAACAGTCATATCGGCGCTATTCTATCGCGCCCTCACCGCGCTGGGGTGGGTATCACCTGCACCAGAAATCCGTCGGGATCGCGGAATTGCGGCATGCCGGCGCCCTCCGGCGTTTCGACCTTGGCGCCCGCGCCGGCCAGCTTCTTTACCGCCGCGTCGTAATCGAAGGCTGCGGCGGAGACGCAGTAGTGATTGACGCCGGCGCGTCCGCCCTCGGGAGTCTTCAACAGCCCGACTCTTGACTTGCCCGCCTGGAACCAGATGCGATTGTTGTTTCGCTGCGTCACGGGCCCAAAAATCTTCGCGTAGAACTCGGCGGACTTCTCGGGATCGGACACGTTCAGGAGAATGTGATCGATCCCGCTTGCGCGAAAGATCGGTTCGCTTGCAGGAACAGATTCCGGCGAAGCCGTGCCATTCTTCAACTGCTCCCAACCGTCGTTCACGGCGAGCTGAGTGCGGATGCCGTCGGGGTCGGTCACGGCAAGGTCCTTGCCGCTGGGAAAATCGCGGTACGCGACGCCACGCGCCTGGAGCAGAGCGTGCACGGCCGCGATGTCGAACCCGGCGATACCCGCGCAGAAGTGGTCCACACGGATCTGTTGCGCTTTATCCAGCGCAATGTATGCGGGGCCGAGACGGATGTAGCGGCGCGTGGTCTGATTGTTCTTCATCACCGTGTTGCCGAAGATCCGGACGTAGAACGCCAGCGATTTTTCGACATCGGAAACGGTGAACTCAAGGTGGTCGAGGCCGGTACACGCTAGCTGGGCATCCGCCGCCTGCACGCGGCCAACCATATATACCGCGCCGGCCAGCTTGAGAGTGTCACGACGGCTGATCGCTTTGACCAGCGTGGTCTTAAGCCGCTTGGAATCTTGCATTGGCCGCCTCCTTGCCGGTTCACATCATAGCGTTTTGGCGGGCCAGTGTTCGAGGGGATTTCGAGAGGAGGTCTAAGGAAAGATTCTCCCGCTGCAAAGCTCGTTTCATCATCTGGTGTCGCTAGCCCTAGCTAATGGAAGGTAGTAACGCGCCACGAATCGGACGAATCAGCCATGCAGAAGGAGTTTGCTTCATGAGACGCACAGTCTTCTTATCGATTGCCTCAATGGTTTTTGCGGGAGCGCTCTCAGCGCAGGAAGTATCTCGTTACTCATTCAATTTTGGCGCGGGATTCGTTGAGCCCGCCTATAGCCTCGGCGGCTTCACGGATGTCGGCTGGAACGTCGGCGGTGGTTTTGGCGTGAACTTTAGTCCTTACGTCGGAGCCATGCTGGACGTGAACTACAATTCGCTGGGAATCAACTCTGCCACGCTGGCCGGCCTCGGAACCGCGGGCGGCAACATCAACATCTGGTCGTTTACCGTCGATCCAGTTTTCCATCTGACCCCCAAACGCCGGTTTGACGTCTATGCTATCGGTGGCGGCGGCCTCTACCGGCGCGAGGATCAACTGACCGTACCGGCGGGCGGATTCGGCGGATTCGGGTTCGGAGGTTATCCCTATTTCTACAACCAGGTGGTCTCGGACTACACGCTCCTGAAGCCAGGTTGGGACGCGGGATTGGGAGTGGCGTTCGGAACCCGGTGGCACGGCAAGATCTATGCCGAAGCTCGCTACAACCAGATGTTCACTCCTGGTGGGAACACGGACTACATCCCGGTCACCTTCGGATTCCGCTGGTAGTGTGAGATTCTATTGCGCGGGGGCGAAATAGCCCCGCCGATACCGCACTTCCATCGCCTCCGATTGAGGAGATTTGAGAGTCACCTTGATCCGCCGGTACTCGCCGTCATGCTTGTGATTCACAGGCGCGTAGCCCAGCAGGTACTGGCTTCTCAGCTCCTCGCCGATCTGCTCGCTGATCGATGGGAGATCGTCGACATTGTCGACGCTGAAGTGCTTGCCGCCGCTTTCGGAGGCGAGTTCGCTCAATAGTTCCGGACCGTTCTTCTCCTCGGGCGTGCGCTTGCGTTGGTCGGCTGGATCGAAGATCCCCATCGAGTAGAGCTGAACCTCGGACTCGACCATCGCTTTCTTGATCTGATTGAAATTGTAGCGGCTGCGATTGTCGCCGCCGTCGGAGACAACCACGATGGCCTTGCGCGTGTAGGTGGCTCGCTTCATTTCGACCAAGGCGCGATGAACGGCATCGAGCAGGGACGTTCGTCCGATTGGTTTGACACGCGATACACGCTTGGCTAACTGGCCGGCATCGGAAGTGAACGGCACGGAGAGCTTAACGTGCTCGTCAAACTCCACAAGGAAAAATTCGTCCGCTTTGTTCGCCGTCTTGAAGAAGGCGAGGGTCGCTTGCAAAGCCTGGCGCATCTTGTTCCGCATGCTGCCGCTCGAATCGAGCAGGAAACCCACGGAAACTGGCGCGTCCTCCTTCGCGAAGTAGGTTACCGGCTGTTCAACTCCGTCCTCAAAGACCTGAAAGTCCTCTTTGTCGAGGTTGGTTGCCGGTGCACCCTTGGGGTTGGTTACAAAAGCCGGAACCAACACCATCTCCGCTTCCGACCGCAAATCGGCCGCGGCGACGGGAGCGGTCGCAAGGCCGGGCGAAAGCCCGGATGGGCGCTGCGGGCGTGGTTCGATCACAGGGGTATCGAGCGAGGGGCCCTGAAAAGTCTGGGCCGACCTGGAAGCCGACAGAAGGAGAGCCGCGAACAGGAATCTGCGGTACGCCGACATGCTTACTACTCCGAATGGATTTAGAGTATAACACTAAATATGGATAACGACCGAGTACTGCCGTCACAGTATTGTCGAAACATCCGATAAAGAAGGTTCTAGCCAGCCTGGGCATCGCAGCGGTAAAGCAGCGCGGATTGGCGACTGCGCGGGCTGCGGATTGGGCTATTTCACGCCTAGACTCCATTTCCGAGTCACTAACCCTTGTCTTTTAGCGGGCCTACAGTGGCATCCCAGATGCCCCGTGTCTGGTGAGAGGAACAGGTCATGCAAAGGAAGACGACGTGGGTATCCGTTAGCGCGTGGCTCTTCGCGGCGGGCCTCGCAAGCCCGATTTGGAGCCAAGCAGCCCCGTTTCCGACCGCGCACCCGGCGCGGCCAGGCAGCATCAACTACGTGGAAGGCGAAGCCTTCATTGATACGATCCCGGTAACCGCCAGCGCGGTCGGCACGCTGGAATTACAACGGGACCAGTCGATCGCGACGCACGCCGGCAAAATCGAGATTTTGTTAACGCCCGGAATTTTTCTGCGGCTCGCCGACAACAGTTCTTTGAAGATGATCTCTCCGGATTTGGCCAACACAGAGGTTCAGTTGGATCAGGGCCGCGCTCTGGTGGAGGTCATCGACATCCATCCTGGGAACGACGTCCGCATCGATCAAAATGGCGCCAAGATAAGACTGCTGAAGAAGGGTCTGTACGACTTCGACGCGACCCGCTGTGAGGTGCGCGTGTTCAAGGGATCCGCCCAGGTAACCGCGGATGATCGTAAGCTCACGCTCAACGGCGGGCAAAGGACCGCTCTTGACACAGGCGGCCTCAAGGCTCTGAGACTTGAACCCAGATCGTACCAAGACGAGTTCTACCGTTGGTCTGGGCTGCGTTCTGGCTATTTGTCTGAAGCCAGCGTCGACGCGGCTCGGCTGTATGTTGGCCCAGGCCCGAGCTGGTATGGCCCGGGCTGGATCGGTTTGGGGTGGTATTGGAGCCCGTGGTTCGGCGTTTACACGTTTCTTCCCGCCGAAGGCGTCTTTGCAGGGCCGTTCGGCTGGGGATTTTACTCGCCCATCGCGGTGTACTGGTCGCCGTATCTCTACTACGGTCCGTACGCGCACCGCTTTGAAGACTTCCATTATCCCTATGGGCATGGGTTTGCGCCTCCCGGAGCTCATCCGGGCAGGATGGGACGTTAGGTCGAATTTCGCTTAGGGGGAAAGGCGGCGGCTGGAGAGTATCCCAGCCGCCTTCTTCGTGTTGGGCCTTCGCGGCACTTTGATGCATCCTATGGGTATGAAAGTGGCCATCGAGGGGATGCACTGCCAGGCCTGCGTCCGGAGAGTCCAGAACGCGATCGTGAGCGTGGAGGGCGCTAAGGCGCCGGAGGTCGCAATCGGCTCGGCTGAGGTTTCCGTCGATCCCAAGCGCGAAGAGTTGGTTCTTGAGGCAATCCGCAAAGCGGGTTACGAAGCTCGCAAGGTTTAAATGACGGAGACGGTTCACATAAATGTGGGCGGCATGACTTGCGCCGCCTGCCAGGCGCACGTGCAGCATGCGCTCGAAGAGGTGCACGGCGTCGAAAGGGCGGCGGTCAGTCTGATGACGAACGACGCTACCGTTGTCTTCGACCCGGAAGCCGTCGCGCCCCCATTGCTGCTCAAAGCCATTCGCGCAACCGGTTATGACGCCGATCTGCCCGCTCCGGGCAAAAGCGCATTCGAGGAGCAGGAGGAACGGGAGCGAGCCGAGGTCGCGGAAGCGCGCAGCTTCTCGGTCAAGGCGGCGGTCAGCTTGGCGCTGGGCGCAATCGCGATGGCCGTTTCGATGAAGGACGGCGGCGATGCACGGACGAATTGGATTCTTCTGGCGCTGACGATCTTCGTGATGTCATGGGCCGGCCGGCGCATCTTTACGAGCGCACTTACGGCAGCGGCACACGGAACGTCGGGGATGGATACGCTGATCGCGCTCGGCTCCGGCGCGGCGGCTCTTTATTCGGTGGCGGCGACGATCGCGCCCGGTTTCTTCCGCTCTCACGGAATCGCGCCGCACACTTATTACGAAGCTGCTGTGTTGATCGTGGCCTTCGTCCTCACGGGACGCGCGCTCGAAGCCCGAGCCAAACACCAGACCACCGGAGCTCTGCGCGCTTTGATCGGGCTGCAATCGCCGGCTGCGCGGGTTTCGCGCGACGGCATCGAATCGGAGATCCCGGTCGCCGAGGTACGTCCCAGCGACGTTGTTGTGGTTCGTCCCGGAGAGAAACTACCAGTCGACGGAATTGTTTACGATGGCGCAAGTTTCGTGGACGAGTCGATGCTTACGGGCGAACCGGCTCCCGTGGAAAAGCGGGCGGGCGATGCGGTTACCGGCGGCACGATGAACACGACCGGAAGCTTCCGGTACCGGGCGACCACGCTCGGCGAAGCGAGCGTGCTTGCGCGAATGGTTTCCTTGATGCATCAGGCGCAGGCTTCGCGCGCCCCCATCGAACGCTTGGCGGATCGCATCAGCCGCGTCTTCGTTCCAATCGTCTGCGGGCTTGCGATCCTCACCTTCGCAGGCTGGATGCTGGCGCATCGCGGCGTCACGCAAGCCGCGGTTTCCGCGGTCGCGGTACTGATCATCGCTTGCCCTTGTGCGATGGGCCTCGCTGTGCCGACTGCGGTGATGGTGGCGACCGGGCGCGGCGCCGGCATGGGACTACTGATCAAGGGCGGCGAGGCCCTCGAAAAACTGCGCCGCGTGGATACAGTCGTACTTGACAAGACCGGCACAGTCACGGAAGGGAGACCTCGTGTGGTTACCGCGCAACTCGATAATTCGGCCCTGCGTCTCGTAGCTGCGGCTGAATCGCGATCGGAACACCCTCTCGCGAAAGCGATCGTCGATTTCGCGCGATCGCGCGGAGTTTCGTTGTCTGACGTCCAGGAGTTTCAAGCGGTCTCCGGATTGGGCATTCGGGCGCGAATCGAGGATCACGAGGTGCTTGCGGGGAATGCCGCATTCCTTGCGAAGGACGGAGTCGAATCATCGGGCGAAGGGGTTCAGGTCGCAATCGACGGCGGCTATGCGGGGTCGATTCTGATCGCGGATCCCATCCGCGCCACGACGCGCGCTGCGGTTGACGAACTGACGCGGCTCGGCATCGAAGTGGTGTTGCTGACTGGCGATCGGAGGCAACCCGCGGAAGCGATGGCTCGGGAAGCTGGCATCGCGAAGGTTGTGGCGGAGGTGCTGCCCGGCGGAAAAGCGGCTGAGATTCGCCGGTTGCAGACCGAAGGCCGCACGGTCGCGATGGCGGGTGACGGCATCAACGACGCCCCAGCGCTCGCGCAGGCCGATGTGGGATTCACCATGGGATCGGGAGCCGGCGTGGCGCTGGAGGCTGGCGCGGTCACGCTGTTGCGCAACGATCTGCGCGCGATCGGCCAAGCCATTTCGTTGTCTCGCGCTGCTTGGCGAGTGATGAAGCAGAATCTCTTCTGGGCGCTGGGTTATAACGTGGTCGCGATTCCCGCCGCCGCGCTCGGCCTGCTGAGTCCGATTCTCGCCAGCGCCGCGATGGCCGCAAGCTCCGTAAGCGTAGTCACGAACAGCCTGCGGCTGAAGCGCGCCCGACTTTAGCGTTGCTATATTCGGGAATGGGGGGCTGCCCGTGGCTGATACCGTTGAATCATTGATTCTTGACCTGCTCGAATGGGTCGCCTTGCGGGAAAGAACCTACCAGGAAACCATCGACGCCTGGCGGACTTCGTGCCCGCGCTTGCCGGTCTGGGAAGATGCGAACGACCGCGGGCTCGTGGCCGCGGAGCGCCACGACGGACGCCTTCTCATTCGCGTGACATCTGCGGGATTCGATATGCTCCAGCGCCAGAGGTCTCGCGTGGCCGCGCGTTGACGGGATAACCCCAAACTCCAGTAAGATTAACTCCATGCCCGAACAGCCCGAGCGAAAGTATGGTTTCAATACCCGCGCGCTGCACGCTGGGTATTCGCCTGACCCGACCACCCACGCCCGTGCGGTGCCGATTTATCAGACCACGTCTTTCACCTTCGAAAATTCCGATCATGCCGCGGCGCTGTTCGCGCTGCAGCAGTTCGGCAATATCTACACGCGCATCATGAACCCGACCCAGGATGCGTTGGAGCAGCGGATCGCGTCGCTCGAGAACGGGGCGATGGCGCTGGCGACCGCGAGCGGCCAAGCGGCGCAACTTCTGACGATCAACAGCCTGCTCGAAGCGGGCGACGAAATCGTGTCGGCGAGCACGCTTTACGGCGGAACGTATACCCAATTCGACGTGAGTTTCCGCCGACTAGGCTATAAAACTACGTTCGTCGAGCCGGACGATCCGGAAAATTTCCGCCGCGCAATCACGCCGCGAACGCGATGCCTGTACGGCGAGACCATTTCCAATCCGCGCGGAAATATTCTGGACATCGAAGCAG
>JASHRP010000683.1 GCA_030037375.1 Bryobacteraceae bacterium
CCAACGTGCAGACCGCTCCCACGATCACGATCAGCGCGGTCATGACCAAATTCAGCAAGCGCCCCGCTTCTTCCTTGCTGCGCGTGGTCAGGTATTCGGTGAAGATGGGAACGAACGCACTCGAAAGCGCGCCTTCGGCGAAGAGGTCGCGCGTCAGGTTCGGGATGCGGAACCCGAGCATGAACGCGTCATAGATCAACCCCGCGCCGAACAGCCGCGCCATCACGCTCTCCCGCAGCAGGCCGGTGATGCGGCTCATGAACACCGCCAGCGAGACTACGCCGGCGGAGCGGACCAGGCGCTCCTGGCCGCTGGATGACGCCTCAGCTTCCGTACTCTTCGAGGAAGTGGGCAACGGTCATGATCCCCATGTAGTAGTTCGAGACTTTGTATTTCTCGTTGGGCGAATGCAGGCCATCGTCGGGAAGGCCGAAGCCCATCAGAATGGTCGGGATGCCGAGGTGCGTGGCGAAGTCTCCCACGATCGGAATAGAGCCGCCGCTGCGAATGAAGACGGTCTCGCGGCCCAGAATATCGGAGAACGCTTTGGCGGCAACGGAAATGGCGTGGTTCTCGGGATTGACGGAGATGGCCGGGCCCGCGCTGAGCACGCGGACCTCGGTTTGGATTCCGGCGGGTGTGTTCGCTTTCACGAATGCTTTGTACGAAGCGATGATCTTTTCCGGATTCTGATCCGGAACCATGCGCATGCTGACTTTCGCGGTCGCTCTCGCGGGAATTACGGTTTTTGCTCCCGGCGCGACGTAGCCTCCGGCGATGCCGTGCACCTCGAGCGTCGGCCGGGCCCAGGTGCGCTCGAACACGGAGTAGCCGGGCTCGCCGGTCAAGCGCATCGATCCTACTTCGGTGGCCAGAAAATGCGCTTCGTTGAACGGCAGAATCGACCAGCTATGCACTTCCGCTGGAGTGGGCTTCTTCACATCGTCATACATGCCGGGAATGAGGATGTGACCGTCGGCGTCTTTTAACTTCGAGAGAAGCTCCACCAGGCCAAAGATGGCGTTCGGCGCCGCGCCGCCGTAGATCCCGGAGTGCAGATCGCGCGCGGGGCCGCGAGCTTCAATCTCTGTATAAATCAATCCGCGAAGGCCGATGCACAGGGTCGGGATGCCTTCGGCGTACAGCTCGGTGTCAGAGACGAGGGCGACGTCGGCCTTGAGCTTGGCCGGATTCTCGGCGACAAATTTGGCGATGGCCTCGCCGCCGGTTTCTTCTTCGCCTTCGATCAGAAATTTGAGATTGACGGGAAGCTTGCCGTTCACCGCGCGCAGAGCTTCGACTGCTTTGATGTGCGAATACATCTGGCCCTTGTCATCGGCCGAGCCGCGCGCATAGAGATTTCCGTCGCGGATGGTCGGCTCGAAGGGCGGCGACACCCATTCATCGAGCGGATCGGGCGGCTGAACATCGTAGTGACCGTAACAGAGCACGGTCGGCTTGCCGGGGGCGTGCAGCCAATCGGCGTAGACCAGCGGATGGCCCGCGGTGGGAATGATCTCGACGTGTTCCATTCCCGCGTCGGTCAAGCTGGCCGCAACGAAATGCGCGGCGCGTTGCACGTCATTTGCGTGCGCCGGTTGCGCGCTTATGCTGGGGATGCGCAGAAACTGTTTCAGCTCATCCAGGAGACGTTCGCGGTGCGAATCAACGTACTCGACTGTGGTTGGGGACACCTTCCATTATAGGGTCGGCGCTAAATCGACGGGTCGGGTTACTGCTTGACCAGCGTAATACCGGCCTGCTGAATGCCGTTGGGGCCTTCGATCTGGAAAGTTACTTCCAAGACGTTGAGCGGGCCGCCGGGGGCGAGCTCGACTTTTCCCATCGCGCCGTCGCTGGTTTGCAGCGTGAAGGATTGATTGCGAGTGTTCTGAAAGTCGCCAGAAAACTGGAAGTTCACGACGGTCTCTCCACTGGTTCCGTCGCCTGGCTTGAAACGGCCGGAGAATGTTCCGGAGGCGTGGCCGTTGTCCTCCTTAACGGTGACATCGACGGCTTGCGGCTCTGGCCCATGGAACATGTCCCCCGCTTGATAACTCCAGACGCCTACATAACGGCTGAGCGGGAGCGGCGTGATCGAAGGGCGGGGAAGAGCGGGCTCCGCGGCGGCTGGCGCCGGCGTAGGTTCCGCCGCGGGAGGAGGCGTTGCCGCGGCGTTCTCCACCGCCGCGTTCTTCACTGCAGAGCCGGCGAGCTTCGAATAATAATCGGCCCATGCGTCGGATTCTCCTCTCATGAGTTCCCCTGCTTGGGTTAGCGCGGTTGAGAGAGAGAGGAGATGAGACGCGGCGGCGGCGCGGGATTGCTCCGCGGCTGTGACGGCTTTGATCGCTTCATTCTCGCTTTCTTCCCGCTCCGTGATCGAAGCCTTCAACGCTTCGAGCGCTGCTTGCTCTTGCTGGAATGCCTGAACCAGGCGGTGGATGGCGGGGTCTTTGTCGTTCGATAACGTTGACGCGCCCGCGGTCAGAGCCGTGATCTCGCTGGTGGCGAATCGTATCTCATCGGAAACCGGCGCCAGATCCGGAAGCGGACGAAGCGCATTGTCGCGCAGCCATTCGAAATCCGCGGTTCGATCGGCCGCGAGCTTACGCAGCGCGATGGCGTGCGCAGCGCAGTAGGCCGCTGCAAGGTCCGCGTCCCTGGATGTTCTCGGCGATAAACCGGCGCCCGCCGAGCTTGCGTCCGTTTCCAGCGTGGGATCGGCTTCGCGCCACGCGCGATACGCGTCGCGGTACGGATTGCGATCGACCTGCGCGGTGAGGCACAAAGCTCCAGCCGCAACGCCGATCGCGAGCCTGCGGAAGGGAAGTCTCACTTCTGCTTTCCCTGCGTGCGTGGCCTGGCCGTGCCTTGGGTGATCGAGCACTCGGTCTGCGCACGAGCCAGCCGCGCGGCGTAATACGCGTTCCACGCCGCGCGCTCCTTCTCAAACGTCTTCCGGACGTCGCCTTGCGCGCTTTGCCGCGTTTCCAGCTCCGCGGCCAGCTCGCGCAATGCGTCCGCCGACGGGGCTTGATGACTCGATGCCGAATCCAGCGCATCGCCTCGCTTTTGCTCTTCGAGCGAAATCTGTTTGAGCTGGTCCTGGGCGGGCGCGAAGGCCGCCTTGCCTTTTGCACTCTCGCTCAGATTGATGATCTGGCCGTTGATACCCGCGCGCTCCGCAGCCAAGTCTTCCTTTTCCGCGGTCAAATCAGTCTCGGCGGCGATTGCGGAGGAGAGAAGCTTCTTGACGGTTTCAAGCTGGATCGTCGCGCGCTGATTGGCGTCGTCAAGATAGGACGAGATCGCCGTCAATCGGGCGTCCGAGGCTTTGCTTACCTGGTTGATCGCTGCCACAGCTTTGGGATCGCACGGCAACAGCTTGATGATCTGCGCTTCTAGAGCGTCCGCGAGCATCGACCATTCTTGCGTCTTCTGGGTGACGGTCTGCTGCAGCGCGGCAGGATCGCGCGCAGTTGGGTCGATTGCGGCAGGCGCTTGCGCGCTAGCGAAGCCTGCCGCAAGACAACACATGCAGGCGAGCCTGTACATATTTGCGATTAGTTTAGCTCGAAAGGCGGCGCACTGCCAGCGTAATCGGTACGTCGCCTAGAGATGATGGATACAATGAAGATTCCAGGAGGAATGAATGGCTTCTGTTTCGCGCCGCCGCTCGGTGGCTGTACGAGTTGGTGCTGGATCGAATGCGGTCATGGTGGGGGGAAGCTACCCGATCGTGGTCCAATCCATGACCAATACCGACACGGCCGACACGCCTTCCACCGTCAATCAGGTGATGGCGCTGGCGAAGGCCGGCTCCGAGCTGGTGCGCGTGACCGTGAACACGGAAGAAGCCGCGCGCGCGGTCCCGAAGATCGTCGAAACGCTGGACAAGTTCGGCTGCCGCGTGCCGGTGATCGGCGATTTCCACTACAACGGCCACATCCTTCTCAAGAAGTATCCGGAGATGGCGCGGGCGCTTGCGAAATACCGCATCAATCCGGGCAACGTAAATATCGGCAAGAAACACGACGACAACTTCCGCACGATGATCGAAGCGGCGATCGAATACGACCGCCCAGTGCGGATCGGCGTGAACTGGGGTTCGCTCGATTCCGCGCTGCTCACGCGGATGATGGACGAGAATAATCGTCTGCCGGAGCCGCTGGATGCGAGGACGGTGACTCTCCGGGCCATCGTGGTGAGCGCGCTTGAATCGGCGAAAGCGGCGGAGCGATATGGGCTGGGGCGCGACCACATTATTCTGAGCGCGAAGGTGAGCGGCGTGCAGGATTTGATCGATGTGTACCGCATGCTCGCGGCGGAGTGCGATTACGCGCTGCATCTGGGTTTGACCGAAGCGGGGCTGGGATCGAAAGGAATCGTGGCGACGACGGCCGCGCTCGGCGTGCTGCTTCAGGAAGGAATCGGCGACACGATTCGCGCGTCGCTGACGCCGATGCCGAGTGGCGATCGCACCGAAGAGGTGATCGTCAGCCAGCAGATTCTTCAGGCGCTGGAGATGCGCAGCTTCACTCCGCAGGTGACCGCGTG
>JASHRP010000684.1 GCA_030037375.1 Bryobacteraceae bacterium
AGGCGACGAGGGAGTTGGCGTTCCGGCTTGCTCGGCTTCAGTGACGTTCCTAATCGTCACGGATGCGGCTACCGAGCCCGCTGTCACACGCAAAATCCAATCCCCAGCCGGTCCCGATTGTTTGACGCGCACGGAGGCGCGGCCTTGATCGTCACTTACGGCAGTGGAAAGGTATTGGTTGAGTTCCGTTGAGCCTCCAACCCGTCCAGCGCCGGGAAACGCAAAAGCGACGGGAATGCCAGCCGCCGGTTTGCCGGCAGCATCCACAACTTGTATGACGATATCTTTTGTCGAGGCGCTACCGACAAGCAACTCCGTGCCCTCGCCGCTCACCACTCGAATGCTCATGCCTTCTTGTGGCGCGGCACTCGCCAAGCCGGATCCGCCGGCGGCAAGGCAGATACAAAGGATTAGAGAGATCAAAGGCCTGGCTAAACACACACCCGGCTTGCCTCGCATGCGCGTGCGCCTCCTCAATGTCTGATGTCTTTACACCATAACTCGGGCAGTCGTTGATTGCAAGACAAAGATTGCGCCGGTCCGGCGCCGATTCATAATCCCCCTTTTCTTCTTGAACTCGATTGCGAGCTTGCGTATACTGTTGAGACAAAATCAAATCATCGTATGTGGGAGTGGCAGTGTCGCTCTGCGGCGCGCGCTGTCCACTTGCAACGTGAAGATATGGTCAAATTGCTGACGGTAGCGTCGTTGTTCGCGAGCTTGATAACAGCGCAGCAAGGGATTACGATTCAACTTGCTCCCGACGGCGCGCAGCCCCCCAAGCCAATCAGGGTAGTTCGCACTGACGCGGCGATGGCTGCGAAAGCCACGCCTGTCGATTCGGTCGGATCGATTTCAGCTCCAATCTCGGGTTACGTTTTGGATCCGGCTGGCGGCGTCAGACCAATCCTCGGATTCGGTATGTTTTCGGTTATCGGCGGCGCATGGAACCTTGACGAGAATATTGCAGCAGCCGTTCCGTCGCCAAATCAGAACTACCTTGTGGAAGTCGCCACGAATGGTCTTGCTTCTTTGTGGGTAAGCTTCAGTGGAGGACTCGGGCAGGTTGCGTTTCCCTCCGACGTTTCCGAGACTAGTTCTGTTACGCCCAGTCCTCTCGGCTTTAGCATTGCGGTGGTCTCTCGAAAGCGAGGCACCGTTCAAGTGTTCACGTCCGTGCCGACCAGTCCCATGCTGGCATTTTCGGCGACGTTCTCGGAGCTTGGGGGCGTACCCAACTCGCTCGCGGTTAGCGACGATGGCAGTACTCTGCTTTATACGATTCAAGACCGAAAACTAGCATCGCTACACATGATTCAAAACGGACGTGTGCCGCAGTTGGTCGAAGGCGGCAGCTTTTCCTCCGTCGCGTTCGCGCCAAATTCTCTGGACTCTGCGGCGGCCGAGGCGACCGGCAACCGGGTGTACCTGTTGCGTTATAGCAATCGGCAATATGCGGTCGCGCTTCTAGCCGAAGGGAGCAATCATATCTCGCATACAGTGGCCATCGATTTTTCTCGCGACGGGCAGCAGGTATTGGTCGCCGATGGCGAATTGAACACAATACGGAGCTTTCGATTGGACGGGACCGAGGGATTGGCGGCGCGATGTGACTGCGCCATTGAAATGCTGACGCGCCTTACAGGCAATGCAGTTTTTCAGATCACGCGCTTCGACGGAGCAAGAGCTATGATTTTCGACGGCGACGTCGATCCGGCTTCAGTAGTGGCGATCAGCGCACTCAAGTCAGGAATGAATTGAAGTGAAGCGGCCGGTGGGACTTCGATTGCCGACTTGGGTGCGCTGGTTGGCGGCATGGATGGCGGCGGTATTTCTATTGCTCGCCGGCGGAAGCATCACGTTGCTCATGTCACAATCGACTGGCTGCACTACGAACCAATTTCAGATCACTGGACCGACGGCATTTCTCTCTGCGGCCGGGCAGGTATTCACGCTGTCTTGGAGCAAATCGCCATCGGCTTTGAGTTGCGAATCCGAAGCGGAAGTCACCGTGACTTGGATTACCCCCGGTACAGCAAGCGCAAGTGGAACTAACGGGTCTGCAAGCTTTACCGCACAAGCCAACACGGCGAGTTCACAACGAACGGCCACGATAACTGTCGGCAGCCCGGCCCTGGTAGCCAACAGCGCTTTTCAGGATGCAACCACCTTCGTAGTCACGCAGGCCGGAGCGACCCCAGCCTGCACCTATTCTTTGAGTCAACCGAGCCCTTCCAGCTTCCCTGCGTCCGGCGGCACGGGCAGCCTCCTGCTCTCGGTAGGAGGGAACGGTTCAACCGCGTGCCCGATCTCGGCTCCAAGCACCAGCAGTTTCATCACGATTACGAGTACGGTACCTACCGTACTCGGGCCTGGCACGAGCGTCACCATCACCTTCACGGTTGCGCCGAACACATCGAGCGCGACATTGACCGGCACACTGAACATCGCCGGACAAACAGCCACAATTACCCAGAGCGGCGCATCGAGCTCTTGCTCGGTGAGCGTGAGCCCTTCGTCAATCAACATCGGCTCCCAAGCCGCCAACTTCGCGAGCACGTTCAGCGTCACTGTTCCAACCGGCTGCTCATGGACCGCCGCCAGCAATAACACCAGTTTCTTAACCATCGTCAGCGGGCAGAGCGGAAGTGGAACCGGTTCGGTAAATTACTCGGTCAACTCGCCAAATACTTCTTCATCTGCGCGGACCGGGACGATCACCGTCGTCACTAGTTCGGGGACTGCCACGTTCACAATCAACCAGGTCTTTCCCGCGCTGTCCGTTTCCGCCACCTCCCCGGCCAGCAGTTGTAGCGCGCCGGCCTCGCAGGAGTATTATTTGCAGGGGAATTCTCTCACCATTTATCCATGGTTCGCTTCTGCTCCCGGGAGCGGATCCGATGCCGTGACAGCGGCGGTGACAAACTCGGCTGGTACCGCGGTTACGGGCACGATCACGCTGGTGGCCGCGGTAGGGTGCTTCTTCGCGCCTGCCCCGCTGAGTTCCCTGCCTGCGGGAACCTATACTCTGGCGTTTTCCCTAAATAACACCGCCGCCGGAAGCCTCACGCTAGTGATCGTAGCGAATCAGATAAATTTGAGCGCCGGAACTCTCGCTCCCCTGCCAGGTTCGAATCAGGAAACCGTGCAAGCGGCTCTACCGGGCTCAACCCTTCCGGATCCGGCAACCGTCGCTCTCAGTGCTTCCTTCTCGGCGAATGGCGTCGTCAATGCCGCCGCAAGCCCAGGCTCCTACGATTGCCGGTTCGTTCCTCAAGCCGGCAGCAGTGTTACGGTCCCCGCCGCTTCGGCGTCCGCCTCAACTACCGTATCTGGCGGCACGGTTGCGGGGACTTGCAGCATCGGGGTGTCTGGAGCCTCGGTGCCCGGTCTCAACTATAGTCCGACCTTCAACTCCGTTTCGATCATCAACACGCCTAGTTCGAGCAATACTCCTTACATTGCAAGCGTGACCCAGTCGAGCGCACCTGGGAGTGGCACGCTCACTCTAGTTGTGACGGGCTACTCCCTGACCCGCGATTTGTCATCCATTGCGTTCACGTTCACTCCCGCGTCGGGTTTCTCCCTAGGATCTCCATCCGTGAGTGCGAACGTACAGAGCCAAGCAGTGACTTGGTATACAAGCGCTGGGTCAGCGGCTACCGGCGGGCAGTTCCAATACACCCAATCCTTCAACATCGGCTCGGGTACGTCCGCGAACCTTGCTCAAGTCAGCGTGAGCATCGCTTCAAGCACGGGTTCCTCACAGCAACCTGTGGCGATCTCCCTGAAGTAATTAGGAGAGACGAGCTTCTTGACGAATGAATCTACAAATCCAGCAGATCGGTCTGTTGGCGGTCCTTTTGGGAACCCTTGTCAGTGTAAGCCTTATTTGGTTTCAACGCGGTTTCGGACGCGCTGCGCACAGCCTCCGCAAGAGGTTGGAACGCGTCGCCGTGCACAAGCTGGCCGTTGCCTTTGGGGTGGCCGGCTGCATCCTGGTGTGCCGCGCAGCTCTCCTACCCGTATGGCGGATCCCAATTCCATCGGTTCCCGACGAGTTCAGCCATCTCCTCCTCGGGGACAC
>JASHRP010000685.1 GCA_030037375.1 Bryobacteraceae bacterium
GAAGCAAATGAGGGAGTTACTTCGAAAAACGCCGCAAACGGCTGGCAATGGCGTCATCGTGCAGGTATACTGAATATTACCCGGCCTGGCCACGCCATTGCCCGGCCCGGTTCCCCGTCGCCCCCGCCGCACGTCCGGCTAGCGTTTCCGCCCTCCTTAACAAGGTCTCGCGGTACGCATCCCGTATAAAGAAAGGTAGTCCCGACCTATGTGCATTGCTACTCGTGTTGTCGCGGCGTTTGTGGCCGCGGGCTTGATCGCCGCGCTGCCCGCTGCCGACACTGCATCGTCCAAGGACACAAAATCGAACGACAAGAATGCCAAGAACGCGAAAAACGCTAAAAGCGCCCTTCCGGCCACGCCCAAGGACGGCGTAAAAACGCCCGGCGTGCTGATTCCGGCCGCCAGCCTCAAATCCGAAGCCGAGATTCCCGTGGACGGGCCGGGCTGGATCGCAATTGCCGATTCCGTGATGGTGGAGAGCAAAGAAAAAGATAGCCTGTTCCGCATCGATCCAAAGGCAAACAAACCGCTCGATCCGGTGGGCGATCTCAAACAGCCCTGCTCCGGCGCGATTACCGCCTTCGGCACTCTCTGGATTCCGAACTGCGAAACGCAAACAGTCGTTCGCGCCGATCCCAAAACGTTCAAAGTTTCGGCCACGCTCGCGATCGGCACGGCCGACGTAAGCATGGGCCTCGCCGCGACCGCCGATAGCGTTTGGATGCTGACCGACGGCCGCACCACGCTGTCGCGCATCGATCCGGTCGTGAACAAGGTCGTCGCCGAGATGCGCATGCCCGCCGGATGCAACCAGCTTCTCTTCGCGGACAACTCCTTGTGGCTCACCTGCCCCTTGGACAACGAAGTGTATCGAATCAACCCGGTGACCAATCTCGTGGAGAAGCACATCGAGGTTTCGGCTGGCCCGCGCTCCATGGCCAACGGCGATAACTCCATCTGGGTCCTGTGCGATAAGCAGGGCAAAGTCGACCGCATCGATCCCAAAACCAACAAAGTCACCAAGACAATCGAGTTGAACGTGCCCAACGCGGGCGGCAGCATCGCCTATGGCGAAGGATATCTCTGGGTCACTGAGACCGGCTTCCCGATCACGCGCATCGACACGACATCCGAAAAAGTTGTCCAGCAATTCTGGGGCGCCGATGAAGGCGGCGGCCAGATTGTGGCCGGTTCGGGCGCGATCTGGATCACCGACTCAAGCCACGGTAAAGTGATTCGCTTCGATCCGAAGCGCATCCTCGCCACGCTCGCCGAGTAAGTTCCGACATAAAACAGGAGACATTCGTGAGAAATCGCTTCCAGAAGTTTGCCGCCGCTGCGATCTGTGTTTCAGGCATGGCCGTACTGTTGTGGGCGCAAGATAGCCAGGCGCCCTCCGGCGAGGCCGTCAAGCCCGACTCGCCGAAAGATTCGGCGAAAAAGGGCGGGCGCGGCAAGCGGCCTCCGCGTCCCGGCATTTCGACTCCAGGCGTTCGCCGCGAAATGTCCTCCATCATGCCCGTCGCGGTGTTTGCTGTCGATGGCAACCCCGATTGGCAGGTCACCTCGGAAGACGCCGAATGGGTTACCAGCGGGCGCATGAGCATCGTTGCCCGCATGGATCCCAAGACCAATATGGTCGCCGCGGTGGTTATGGTCGGAAAAACTCCCTGCTCCGGATTGGCCTCCGGATTCGGAGCCATTTGGGTGCCCAACTGCGGCGACAAGACCGTCTCCCGAATCGACATCAAAACCAATCAGGTCGTCGCGACCGTTCCGGTCGGCCCGGCGCAGAGCGAAGGCGGCATCGCGGCCAGTCCCGAAGCCGTCTGGCTCGCGACCGATCCCAAAGGCGTGGTTTCGAAAATCGATCCCAAAACCAACGCCGTTTCAGCGGAGGTCACCGTCTCGGCCGATCCCGCGGGCATGACCTACGGCGAAGGCTACGTCTGGGTGACCAGTCCAAAATCGAACATGCTGACCGGCATCGATCCGAAGACCGCGAAGGTGGTTTACTCGGTCGAAGTCGGACCGGGCCCCCGCTTCGTCACCTCCGGCGCCGGCTCCGCATGGACCTTGAACCAGGGCGATGGAACGCTCTCGCGTGTTGACGCCAAGACCGGCAAGCTGATAACGAACATCGAGTTGGGCGTGCCGGGAACTGGCGGCGAACTCGCGTTTGGCGGCGGTTACGTCTGGGCAACCGTCGGGGAGATCCCGATTACCCAAATCGATCCCGCAACCAATAAGGTCGTGAAGCAGTGGTTTGGCCCTGGCGGCGATTCCATCCGCTTCGCTTTCGGCTCGGTTTGGCTCTCGAATCTCAGCATGCACAACGTCTGGCGCATCGACCCCAAACAGCCATAAAAACACAACTAAAACTTGTTATCGAACTCATTCAATTTTTGAGTTGGAGAACTTCATCATTTTAAGTAATACTGGCTTATGCTCGCACGGTACAGAGCGGGAGACACAAGGGCGTTGATCGCCATTCGAGTCTTCTTGCGTCTCACCGCGATGGACGTTTGCTGCGGTCCCCCCTCCTTGCTGTAGTCCCTCCTTCATTTTTCTTTTCTCGACAACCTAAGGGAGGTGTCTATGCCCGAAGTTTTACTTTGGGAAGAGACCGTGCAGCCGGGAGCTACCTGGTCGCACGTCTTGAAGCGCGGGACCATTCTGCGCATGACCGATATCGAAGGCGGCGTCAACGTCGGCGCCATCTTTCATAACTTCGAATGTCCGGCGGAGCGCTTCAACATGCCGGACACCCTCAAGGCCCAGCACATCGCCCGCTTGACCTCCGGCAACGTTCTGTACAGTGACATGGGCCGCATCCTCTGCTCGATCGTGGAAGACACGGTCGGCTGGCACGACCCCATCGGCGGCTCTTCCAATGCCGAGACGGTCAAGGCCAAGTACGGGGAGGCGCGCTACCAGGAGCACCGCAACGGCTCTCACAAGAATGCGCACACCAGCTTCCTGATTGAGCTCGAAAAATGGGGGCTCGGCCCGCGCGACGTCACTCCCAACGTGAATTTCTTCAGCCGCCTGGATGTGGCTGACGATGGCTCCATCTCTTTCCACCCCAAGAATTCCAGGCCGGGAGCTTACGTCGAGCTGCGCGCGGAGATGAATGTTCTGACCATCCTGAACACCTGCCAGCACCCCTTGGATCCGTCGCCGAATTACAATCCCAAGCCGGTTCGATTGGCGATCCGCCGCGGGCCGGCTCCGGCCGCGGACGACCTGTGCCGCGTTTCGTGCCCCGAAAACGGACGCGGCTTTACTCTAACCGAACGGTACTTCCTGTAAGGAGCGCATTAATGGTCACAAACACCGACTTAGTCGAAAGTCAGCTCGATTCAGGAGACGCCGTCTACTCCGCGATCGTTCCCGCCGGTGAACCCTGGATTCATGAGATCCGCAAGGGGCAATATTTTCGCATCGTCGATCTCAAAGGGAATCAGGCGGTCGATACTTTTTTCTACAACGCGCACGACTACTCCGACCGTTATAGCGCTCAGGACACCATCCGCGGCCAGCGCAACATCTATCTGACGACGGGGACCAAGCTCATGTCATCCGAAGGCCATGAGCTGCTTACCATCGTTGCCGACACCTGCGGCCGACACGATACGCTAGGCGGAGCTTGCGCCAACGAAAGCAACATGGTGCGCTACGACATCGCCAAGCGCCACATGCACGCCTGCCGTAGCAGTTTCCTGAAAGCGATCATCGAGTGGGATCACGGGCATGCAGGCTGTGAAATGGAGAAAAAAGATATCGGCAGCAACATCAACTTCTTCATGAACGTCCCCGTGACTCCCGAAGGCAAGCTGACCTTCGAGGACGGCATCTCCGATCCCGGCAAGTACGTCGAGATGCGCGCCGAAATGGACGTTCTCGCGCTTATCAGCAACTGCCCGCAGTTGAACAATCCCTGCAACGCCTACGATCCGACTCCGGTCCAAGTCTTGATCTGGAATGCTCCGGAGCGTTGATGTTCCGCAAAGTTCTCATCGCGAACCGGGGCGCCATCGCGTGCCGCATTATCCGCACGTTGAAGCGCATGGGTATCGCTTCGGTCGCGGTCTTCTCCGAAGCCGACCGAGCCTCACTGCATGTCGAGCAAGCCGATGAAGCAATCCTCATCGGGCCATCGCTCGCCGCGGACAGCTACCTGTCAATCGGCGCGATTCTTTCGGCCGCGCAGAAAGTGGGGGCAGAGGCGATCCATCCCGGCTATGGCTTCCTGAGCGAAAACGCCGCGTTCGCGGGGGCGTGCGAAGACTTGGGGATCGCGTTTATCGGCCCCACTCCTTCGCAGATGCGCGAATTCGGACTGAAGCATACGTCGCGGCAGATCGCGGCCGAAACCAGCGTGCCGTTGCTGCCCGGCACCGGACTGCTTCCCGGCCTCGCCGAGGCGCTCGAAGAAGCGCAATCGATCGGCTACCCGGTGATGCTCAAGAGCACCGCGGGCGGCGGCGGAATCGGCATGCGCCTGTGCCACAACCCCAACGAGCTCGCCAGTTCCTTCGAAGCCGTCACGCGTCTCGGCATGGCGAATTTCGGAGACTCCGGCGTATTTCTCGAAAAAGCCGTGACGCGCGCTCGGCACATCGAGGTCCAGATTTTCGGCGACGGTAAGGGAACCGTGATCGCCTTGGGCGAACGCGACTGTTCCGCGCAACGCCGCAACCAAAAGGTGATTGAGGAAACTCCCGCGCCCGGGCTCACCGAAACCGCGCGCCGTGAACTGCTCGACTGCGCCGTCCGCTTAGGCAAAGCCGTAAAGTATCGCTCCGCTGGAACGGTCGAGTTCATTTACGACGATCTCGCCGGCCGCTTTTATTTCCTCGAAGTGAACACGCGCCTGCAAGTGGAACATGGCGTTACCGAGGAAGTCACCGGAATCGACTTGGTGGAATGGATGATCCGAGTCGCGGCCGAGGAAACCGAGTTCCTGCGTAAGTATTCGCCCGAGCCACGCGGCGTCTCCATCCAGGCTCGCGTCTACGCGGAGGACCCGGCGCGCAACTTTCAACCGTGCTCCGGCAGACTGCCTGAAGTCGTTTGGCCCGATTCCGTATCGCGCGTAGAAACTTGGGTCGAATCCGGCTCGGAGGTCACGCCTTATTACGACCCCATGCTCGCCAAGATCATCGTGCGGGCCGAGGATCGTCCGTCCGCGATCGCGAAATTGCGCGCGGCGCTCGATGAGACGCGAATCTCCGGCATAGAAACGAACCTCGCGTATCTCCGCGAAGTGATCTCGGACCCGGCTTTCGTCGCCGGCGGAATCAGCACCGCGTTCCTCGAGACCTTCCGCTACACACAGCGCGCTGTCGAAGTCATCGAGCCGGGCACTCAAACCACCGTCCAGGACTATCCCGGCCGGCTCGGCTACTGGCACGTGGGCGTGCCGCCTTCCGGTCCGATGGATCATCTGGCTTTCCGGCTTGCAAACAAGCTGGTCGGAAATCCGGAGGGAGCGCCGGCGCTCGAAATCACCGTCACCGGGCCGGCTCTCAAATTCACCTGCGATACCGCCATCGCGCTCACCGGCGCGGATTTCGATCCCCGCCTCAATGGCGAGCCGCTCCCGATGTGGCAGTCGGTCCCCATCAGATCTGGCGATGAAATCTCAATGGGCCCGTCACGCGGCGCCGGAGCCCGCGCTTATCTCGCGGTCGCCGGCGGCTTCGATGTTCCCGAATATCTCGGAAGCCGCAGCACCTTCATCCTTGGCAAATTTGGAGGACACGCCGGGCGGATTCTCCGCGCCGGCGATGTGCTGCATCTAAATTCGGCTCCCATTCCCGTTCCCGGAAAGAGCTTGCAGGAATCTCCCGTGTACGGCCATCGCTGGGAGATCGGCGCGCTGTACGGACCGCACGGCGCGCCGGACTTTTTCACTCCCGGCGATATCGATACGTTCTTCTCAACGGATTGGAAGGTCCATTACAACTCGGACCGCACGGGCGTCCGCCTGATCGGACCTAAACCGGTTTGGGCCCGCCGCGACGGCGGCGAGGCAGGCCTCCATCCCTCGAACATCCATGACAACGCCTACGCCGTCGGTACCGTCGACTTCACCGGCGACATGCCCGTCATTCTCGGCCCCGACGGCCCCAGCCTTGGAGGATTCGTCTGTCCCGCGACCATCGCCCAAGCCGAGCTCTGGAAAATCGGCCAGCTGAAACCCGGCGACCTGGTTCGCTTTGTCCCCCTCTCTCAAGAACAAGCCGAACGGATGGAGGGCGAGTTGGACCATGCAATCAAATCGCTCTCCGGCGTACTCCTCAAGCTTCACGAAGAGCCGCTCACAGGTCCTGTTCTGCGCACTCGCCCGGGAATGGCCGTTCGCGCCGATGGCGACAAATACCTGCTGGTCGAATACGGAGCCAACGTCCTCGATATCAATCTGCGCTTTCGTGTCCACGCGCTCGAAAAAGAACTGCGCTCGCTCCAACTGCGCGGCATTCTCGACGTCACTCCGGGCGTCCGCTCCCTTCATATTCACTACGACACGCGGCATCTATCGCGCGACGCACTGCTCGACGCTCTCGAATCCTGTGAGGCGCGCATCCCGGATCTCGACAACATCACCGCGCCCTCGCGCATCGTCCACCTTCCGCTCTCCTGGGACGATCCTGCAACGCAGCTCGCCATCCAGAAGTACATGCGCAGCGTGCGGCCCGACGCGCCTTGGTGCCCCAGCAATATCGAATTCATCCGCCGCATCAACGGCCTCGGCGGGATCGACGAGGTCTACCGCATCGTCTTCGGTGCGAGCTACCTGGTGCTGGGCCTTGGCGACGTCTATCTCGGAGCGCCGGTAGCCACGCCGATTGATCCGCGCCATCGCCTGGTCACCACCAAATACAACCCGGCCCGCACCTGGACGCCCGAAAATGCCGTAGGCATTGGCGGCGCGTATCTTTGCGTGTACGGAATGGAGGGCCCGGGCGGCTATCAGTTTGTCGGACGCACTCTGCAGATGTGGAATAGCTGGAAGCACACCGCCGAGTTCGAGCCCGGCACGCCCTGGCTGCTCCGCTTCTTCGATCAGATCCGTTTTTACCCGGTCAGCGCGGAGGAACTTCTCGACATTCGCGCCGCGTTTCCGCTCGGCCGTTATCCGCTGCGCGTCGAGCCGGTCGAATTCCGGCTCAAAGACTATCACCAGTTCTTGAGCTCGATCGAAACCCAGTCCGCGAACTTCAAGCGCCGCCAGCAAGCCGCGTTCGAACAGGAGCGCGAACGCTGGGCCGCGGCCGGCAAAGAGGATTTCAGCGCCGGCATCGAACCGCTCGCGCCTTCTTCCAACGGCGATGGCGAACTCCCTGAAGGCTGCCAGGCCGTTCCCTCGCCGATCACCGCGAGCGTTTGGCGCGTCGCGGTCGAGCCTGGCGATCGCGTGGAAGCCGGGCAAGCATTAGTGATTTTGGAGGCAATGAAGATGGAGATTGCCGTCGCCGCTCCCAGCGCGGGAGTGGTGGAGAAATTGAACTGCGCTCGTGGAGGCTTGGTGTCGGCGGGCCAGTGCTTGGTCGCGTTTCGCCCCGAGGCTGTTGCATGAACATCGCATCGTTGATCGAAGACTACGCCTCCGGTCAGAAGCCGTCCGATGTCGTCGCGTCGATCTACGACCGCCTGGAAGCCGCTCCATTGAACCCGGTCTGGATCTCGCAGGTTCCGCGCGAAGAAGCGCTGGCTCGAGCAAAGCAGCTCGAGCGCAAGCGCGGCGCGCGAGCCCTCCCGCTCTACAGCGTTCCCTTCGCCGTCAAGGACAACATTGACGTTCGCGGAATGCCCACAACTGCCGCGTGTCCGGCATTTTCTTACACTCCTGCGCGCAGCGCCTTCGTCGTCGAACGCCTGGAAGACGCTGGAGCGATCCTGATCGGCAAGACCAATCTCGATCAGTTCGCGACCGGCCTCTCGGGAACCCGGTCGCCTTACGGCGCATGCGCCAGCGTCTTCGATCCGCGTTATATCTCCGGCGGATCTAGCTCGGGTTCAGCCGTCGCGGTGGCTCAAGGACTCGTCGCATTTGCACTCGGAACCGATACCGCCGGCTCGGGCCGCGTCCCCGCCGCGTTCAACGATCTTACTGGTCTGAAACCTTCGCGCGGCTTGCTTGGCGCGTCCGGCGTGGTTCCCGCGTGCCGCAGTCTCGATTGCGTGTCGATCCTGACCCACGATTGCGCCGGCGCACAAACCGTCTGGTCCGCCGCTCAAGGCCTCGACCCCGCCGATCCTTACTCGCGCGAAGCTCCCACCGGCGGCGATGCCGCGCCTTGGCTCGGTGGACCATTTCGCTTCGGCGTTCCGGCCGCAAATCAGCTCGAGTTCTTTGGAGACGAAGAAGCCGCGCAGCTCTACTCCGCCGCCATCCGCAAACTCGAAAAACTCGGCGGCAAAAAAGTCGAAATAGATTTTTCTATCTTCCGCGCGGCTGCGGATCTGCTCTACTCCGGCCCATGGGTCGCCGAGCGCCTGGCCGCGATCCGCGAATTCTTGAAGAGGCACAGCGGCGAGATGCATCCGGTGGTTTACAAAATCATCTCCGACGCCAGCCGCTACTCCGCGGTCGACGCCTTCCAAGCCGAGTACAAACTCCGCGAGTTTCTCCGCGCGGCGGACGCCGAATGGAATTGCATGGACGTGCTCTTCCTTCCAACCACCGGCACGATTTACACCATCGCCGAGATGGAAGCCGATCCCGTGAAGCTCAACACCAATCTCGGCTACTACACGAATTTCGTCAATCTTTTGGATCTAGCCGCAGTCGCCGTTCCCGCCGGATTTCGCCCCAACGGCCTTCCCTTCGGCGTCTCGCTCATCGGCCGGGCCTTCTCCGATGAAGCCCTGCTTGCGCTGGCCGGCCGCTTCCACTGCGAGACATCCACGAACGGCGCGCCGGCATTCGATTCTCACGCCTGTCCTCCCGGATGCGTCCAGGTCGCGGTCGTAGGCGCGCACCTTTCCGGCCAAGCTCTCAATTTCCAGCTCACCGAACGAGGCGCGCGGCTCCAGCGCACGGTCTGCACCGCATCCGGCTACCGGCTCTATGCCCTCGACGGCGCGGCGCCTCCCAAACCCGGACTCGTTCGCGACGACGCCTTCCACGGTCCCGGGATCGAAGTCGAAATCTGGGCCATGCCAGAGGACAAATTTGGCGGGTTCGTCGCATCCATCCCGAGCCCGCTAACCATCGGGAACGTCATGCTCAAGGATGGCGACTTGGTGAAATGCTTCCTGTGCGAGGCCGGTGGCGTCAAAGGCGCTCGCGAAATCACTCATTTCGGCGGATGGCGCAGCTATCTGGCCTATACGGCATCAGCAAAATGAATCCCGCTCATAAGAATTTCCAAAACAGCGACGCCGGATCACTCATGTTAAAATCGTTGTTACACGTAGCTCGGCAGGCCGCGTACGCCGCTGAAACATTTCCACTAGAAATTGTGGGGTACGCCGTCTGATGCGCCGACTCTTACTCTTCTTTTCCCTCATCGCCGTCTCCTCGGGCGCTTTCGCTCAATCGAAGCCAACCTTCACCGTCGGCTGGTCCATCTATGCGGGGTGGACGCCGTACTATTACATGGCGAAGGCCGGACTCCTAAAGAAATGGGCCGATAAATACAACGTCACCATCAAGGCCCAGCGCTTCGATTACGCGCCTTCGCTCGATGCGTTCGTCGCGAAAAACATCGACGCTTGCACCATGACCAACATGGAAGCGCTCGACATGCCGGCTGCTTCCGGCGTTCCCACCACCACTATCATCATCGGCGATTATTCGAACGGCAACGATCAGTTGATCGTGCGCAACGGCATCGGCATCAAGGATCTTCCCGGCAAGAAACTTCTGTTGGTCCAGAAGACCGTCTCCGAATATCTCTTCGACCGCGCTATGACCATCAGCGGCGTTCGCGACGACATCAAGAAAGTGCGCCTGATCAACACGTCAGATTCCGATATTGCGACCGCCTTCCTGAGCGACTCAAGCGCATCCGCGGTGGTCACCTGGAAGCCGATGGTCTCGCAGATTCTCAAACAGAAGGGCATGACCTCGCTCTTCAGCTCCTCACAGATTCCTGGCGAAATCCTGGATCTCACCGTCATCCGCACCGACCTTCTCGACCGTCCCGACGGCTCCGGCCAGCGATTCGCCAAGGCTCTGGCCGGCGCGTGGTACGAGATGATGACGCTGATGTCCGCGAAGGGTCCCGCCGCCGATAAAGTCCTGACCGAGATCGGCGAAGGCTCCCAGGATTCGCTCGCCTCGTACAAGGAGCAGCTCAGCACCACCAAGATGTTCTACACGCCGCAGTCGGCGGTCGACTTCGGCGCTTCGCCCGACCTCAAAACCAAGATGGCGCTGGTCCGCCAATTCGTCTTCGATCACGGCCTGCTCGGCGCGAACACCAAATCAGTCGACGACGTGGCCATTCGTTACCCCGACAAATCCGTCCAAGGCAAAGCCGATCGCGTGCGCTTGGTTTTCGATCTGAGCTACATGCAAATGGCCGCGCAAGGGAAGTTGTAGCCATGGCCACGGCGTTCCTCCAAATCCACTCGAAGCCCAGCCGCATCTCGACGCTGACGCTTTCCTATTTTCTCTTCGCCGCCGGAATCGCCGCCTACTTTTACACCGCCGCGCAGCGTCATCGCGACAATCCCGAGGAGCGCGTCACGCCCACGCTCCAGCAAATGGCGCAGGGTTTCTACGATGCCGCGCTAAAACCCGCCGAAGAAGACGCGGACCTCGCGGATAACGCGACGCTGTCGCAGCGGATTTTCGGAAGCATGCTGTGGAAGGACACCAAGGCAACTTCGCGGCGTTTCGCATTGAGCATGCTGCTGTTATTGCCCGCCGTTATCTTGGGAATGCACATGGGACTGTTCCCATACATCGGCGTCTTCTTCCTGCGATTCGTGCTGTTCTTCGACAAAATCGTCGCGCTCTCTCTACTTCCGATTTTGTTCATCGCCTTCGGCATCGACGAACTCTCGAAAATCATGCTGATCGTGATCGGCGTTACTCCGACCATCATTCTCGACGCCTTCAACCTCACCAAGGGAGTTCCGCCGGAGCAAGTGGTGAAAGCCTTCACGCTCGGCGCGAACGACTTCGATGTTGCCTATCGCGTGGTCCTAAAGCAAATCTGGCCGCGCGTGTTGAACAGCATTCGCCTCAATCTCAAAGCCGTGATGCTGTTCCTGTTCGCGGGAGAAATGATCGCCTCTACCGACGGTCTCGCTTACCGCATCGCGCTTTTGCGCCGCCACATGGGAATGGACGTGATCATCCCCTATGTCCTTTGGGTCGCGCTATTGCTGTTCCTGGTCGATCTCGCTATGCGCGCGGTCAATCGCTGGCTTCATCCGTGGTTTCGAGAGGCCTAACCCAGTCTCATGGCTCTGATTCGCGTCGATAACGTCTCTATCGCCTACGGCAAACCGCCGCGAACGGTGCTGGACGAAATCGATCTTCATATCGACGAAGGCGAATTCATCTGCCTCGTCGGCCAAACCGGCTGCGGCAAGTCGACGCTGCTGCGGCTGGTGCTCGGATCGGAGCAGCCCTCGCAAGGCCGCGTATTGATCGACGGCCGCGAACACAAGCGTCCCGATTCTACCCGCGGCTACGTGCCGCAAAAGTATTCGCTGTTTCCCGACAAGACCGTTCTCGATAACATCACCTTCGGTTGCGAGGTCAGCGAATTCGGTTTGCTCGGCCTGCTCACGCCGCGTTATTACCAGCGCCGCGCGGAGTTCCGCACGCAAGCTTACGGCTACCTTCGCCGTATCGGGCTTACCGAAGCCGACGCCAAGAAATACCCCGACCAGCTCTCCGGCGGTATGCAGCAGCGCGT
>JASHRP010000686.1 GCA_030037375.1 Bryobacteraceae bacterium
GCCGCCCGGCGCTTCACCATTTTGAGGACATCTTTTCGCGTCATCGGATTTGCGCCGAGCAACCGGCGCTTGTCGACGCTCCGAAAAAGCGGTGCCTTTTTTTCATCCCGGATGCCGGCTGCATCGAGATAGGCATCGAGCGCGGCTTCGAGATTGTGGTTGCACGGCACCTCGTGCCGCTTGCCGCCCTTCTCGTGCAACCGGACCCACCAGCGCTTGCCGTCGGGGTAATAGTCCTCGACGGACATGTGGATCATGGCCGACACGCGAGAGAAGGTGAAGCACATGAGGCTGATCATCGCGCGGTCGCGAAGGCCGACGATGGTATCCGTCTTGATCGAATCCAAAAGGGCCCGCGCCTGGTCAGGTTGGAGGACGGGGGTCTTGCCCGTTCAGATCTCGGCTAAACGATCGAACGTGTACGAGACTTGTTGCAGCAGCTCGAAACCAATCTCCAAGAAGCTCGCAAGTGGCGCGAACGGGCCTCGGCGGAGTTCGACGCCGCGATTCAGGCGCTTCCATCCGACCATCCTGACCGGCAAGGCCGATTGTCGGCAGCTTCGAAGGAATATTCTCAGGCTCTAGAGGCGGTTAACATCGCCCTCCGAGAGTACAATGACGTCGTGCTTTTCAAGAAAAAACCGGCGCCGGCGTCAGCTCCGAAATTGAGACCGCAACGGGGTGAAAAAACCGGTTAGCCGCCGGGGCGCATCTGTTAGTCTCATTACGCAATGGATCGTGAGGCTGTTCTCAAAGTCCTGGGAGAGCGTCTGGCGGCGGCACGCCGCCGGCAAAAGGAGGCGTCCGTCCGCTTCCACGGCATCATCTCTGACGTACCCAGCGGCATCCCTTCCCCGGACGGTGTGACCCGGGTGCACGACGCCGCCCGGACCTACCGGCGCGCGATGCGAGAGGTCGAAGCGGCGCAAGAACAAATGACCGGTTTCGTGCTTCATGGCGTCGTGCCGCCGGATTTCGACCTAGGCCGCTTGAACTGATTTGGCAAAAAAGAGCGGCCCATTCGTCGCCGCGGTTAGGCGGACGAATGGGCGGGGCCGTAGGACCGGGGGCTTAGCGGCCCCCGGCGCTCATATTCTCCTGGCGGCGTGAGCGACCAGGGACACAATGAACAACACGAGAAAGATAAAGAATAGTAGCTTCGCGATGCCGGCAGCCGCAACGGCGACGCCTCCGAATCCAAGAATTGCCGCTAGTACAGCCACCAAGAAGAACGTCAAAGCCCAATAAAGCATTGTTGTCGTCTCCTTTCTCTTCCAGGCCTCGGGAGCCCGAGAGCGATGCCCTTCACCTCTTCGCGGGTGATTGGCCTGCTTCCGCGACTGAACAGAGCAAAACTCGTGCCAACGCGTAATTCGCTGCCTGGTAAGGGATTGCCTGCGCGGATTTGACGCGCGGCCCGGGTCGGAAGATGCACCCGGCAAATATTGCGGCGAGGCGCTCACAGATGCCAACGCCATCGTCGAAGACGCTGGAGATCCCTTTCGAAGCTGCCGCGATGAATCGCGGAGAGTGCGGCGGGCGGCTGTGCTCGGAGGAAGACGCAGCCGCCGCCGGTGGTCGGGCCGTTAGATCAACCCGGACAATGAGAGCAAGTTTATCGCGGCAATCTGAAGAATTGCTGAAGTTTGCGGGCGCCACCGGGCTTGATCGGCGGTCGCTACGAATGGGTTCAGTGCCCGGCGAGAACCGGCTGAGGGTCGATCGCGAAGTTGGGCTGTCGCCAATCACTGGATCGATGCCGCGCAGGAGCGCTTTCCCTCGTCCGGTAACTTTCACCTTCATTTCCAGAATCTGCACCGGCCTTCAGATAGCAATGATTCTCCATATGGGCGACAAGCGCGTACTTTGCGTCGTCCTTCGCCCGGCGCGCCATCTGGATCAAGTCGTCGAAACGCACAAAATCCGGGTCGTTTTCGAGGACGGCTTTTGTCTGCAATGCCTGTAGTTCCGTCAGATAGTGAACACAGTCAAGGAAGGCGTCTTTCAAACGTTCCCGGTCCTCGCAGTAACCGGCCTCCCAATCTTTGCCGCTGCCGTTGTGAAACCTCATTGCGTTCGCCCTTCGGGACGCCAGTACCGCAGCAAGTTTCCTACCAAACCCCCAACAACGGCACACCCAGACCCTTCCCCGAATCGAGCAGCTTCGCATGAATCCAGGAGGAAGCACATGGACTGAAACACACGGCTACCCAGCTTAATCAAACGGGATCTAGTGTATTGTTCCGCGACGATTGGCAGGTAGATTGCAGACTGAGGGAGCGGTGATTGAAGAGGCAGAACGAGAGCCACAGTGATTACACGGTATTCTGTGACGAGCGCGAACGTCTCCGGGAACTCTTCCTGGCGGCAGTTCGCGATCTCGCGGAGTTGCAGAAGCAACAAACACAGGCTGTTGTTCAGAACGACGCCGACTTCGTGCGCTTCGATGACTTGATTCACATGGCGAGGCTCGCCAAGGACAACGCTAAATATGCGTTCCTCGCCCACATAAGCGTACATCGATGCGAAATGGATCCACGGAAGGAGGAGAATGCATGAAACCGCTTACTGAGGCAGAACGAGCAAGAGTCGTGGACGGGAAGCACAACATTCAAGCCGCATCGGACGCGCTGTCCGGCGTCGATCGCGCCAAGATCCCGAACCTCGAAGGCATTGAGGAGTGCCTGGAAAACGCGGACGAGTGCCTTCGAGAGGCTCTGCGGACGCCAGGGGAACCTCGCGGCAGCAAGAATTAACACGAAGGCTCAGAATGTAACCCTCGCCGCTTCGGCAAGGACCATCTCTCTATAGACTGGGAGCGCCCAGCCCTCTTTGACGAGTTCGTCGTATCTTTGCGCGACCTTGTTGACGTAGTCTTTCGGGCTCTTATAGAGCTTTTTCAACTGTTCCTTGGTCAGGGCCTGCTCGAAGTTGGCGAGCCCGCATAGCTGAACGTCCGGCTCAATGCCGCCGGTGTTTCGGCGGGCCGCGATTGACGAATGCGGATTCGGAATCCGGGGATCGGCAGCCTCGTCCGGCACATGAAAACTTTTCACCGGCACATCCACATAAGTGTTACGGATCCCGCCCCTCACGTTTCCGAACTCATCCAGCGCGAATAGCGAGCCCTTGTCGCGGTCGAGCTTGGGCTTGTTGTCGGGATTGAAGTCGACGAAGAACCGGTCCGCATGCGGGGGCTCGACGCCTTTGTCCACCCAGGCGAAGAGCTTGTCGAGCGCCACGGCCATCTCCGAGCCCAGCGGATACCTGCTGATCGGATACTTACAGGGATCCGGGTAATAAGCGGCCGCAACGCGGGAATCGATGTGAGCCATGCCCGCGAATTCGTAAACGCGAAGCTTGTCATTGTCGCGCTCCGTGGTTCCGTTACCGGAAAAAGTTTCGCGCATGGTCGGGACCAGAATGGTGGGAACGTCGATGGGGGGAACCTGCCCATTCGCGCTGGTGGGCATGAAACCGTCGTAGATCGGCTTCATATCCGACAGTCTCAACGCCATATGAGCGTTCGAAAGATAATTCTGAGCCACGGCGGCGGATGCGGAGGAACCGGCCAGGATCATCTTTCGAACACCGAGCCCGTTCAGAGGATTGTCCTTATGATCGGACTTGATCAGCGCTCCCACTTGCGCGAGGATGTCGTTGGTTGCGCCGTTAGGAACGACGAGATCCTGATAGCGCGCGGCATTCGCGGCGGCGAGTCCAGCGGGTGTAGTGGTCAGGATCTCCAGGCCGATCACGCCGGAGGTCATGGCGTAGGTCTGAGTGAAATGGAAAACCCAAGGATTGCCGCTCGGATGCATGGATTCAGCCAGAACCAGATGGTTAAATTTGGAGTTGTCCTTGGGCTTCCGGATGACAATGCGGGTCTTATAGGGCGTTCCGCCGGAGGTCATGCCTGAGACGAAGTACTCCTTTGCTTCGTAACTGAACTTGGCGTAGGTATCTTTGGCCGGGATTTCGATTTTCTTGGCGTCGTCATAGTCGCCCATGAATGTCTCGAAGAACTCGCCCGGGCCGGTCACCTCGACCGCGGATGGTATGGGCGCGGCAATTTGCTTCACCGGCTGCGGCGCGGGCTGAGCGCCGCGCCCTCGTCCGCCTCGGCCTCCACCGGGCGCTTGGTTTTGTCCGGGGACCGGAATGGGCGGCTGGCCGGAGACAATCATGACGCTAATCACTGCGATGGAAACAATCAGCGCAATCCCTTGTACTGGGCGATTCATGGCCTCATCCTCCCTGTTCTTCAAGACTTCTCAGATTACAACACTCGCGGCTCCGGCGATCTGCCCATCTTCGCCAATTCCGGCGCCGCGCGCCTGTGCGGGCTTGGAGGAGCCGGCCGCGGCGTGAATCGCGCGTATATAAGTGTGCGAGAGAAATTTTACGGATTGCTTCAAGAATACTTAGTGAGTCTGCGGGAGCGCGATTCCTGCGAGGAGCGATTTCGCCTGTTGCCAGAGGGCGCCGAGCGCGATGAGGTGAACCAACGGTTAGATGCGGTGCGCAAGCGCTGCCGGGCATTGCGAAGGGACATTCTGCGATATCCCAGTGTGACCCACAACCACGCCGAATCGCGTCGATAGGTCAAGGGGAGCTATCGCATTACGACGCGCGACCGCTTCAGCGCCCCCCGCCGTTACGCCACTTCGATGGATGCGCGGCGGAAATATCGCCTGGAGCCGGCGCCAAACAGAACCCAGGCGATCGCGACGAGGAACACGGAGTGGATTACAACCTCACGGAGGGAACCGAAGCTCAGCGCCACGTGGAATGCGATCCACGCGACTGCAAGCCAGCGCGCCCAATTCTGGCCACGTAGCATGAACGCGCCGCTCAAGGCCGCTAAGAACTCGGTGAGCTCGACTTCCCATGTGTCGAGCAGCCGGAAACTGGCGAAGTGAGCCACAAAGCCGGCCACGCCAACCAGCACGTAGACGCAGCCGATGATGGTCACGCCCAGAGGACGCTTGGCGGCGTTCCGATCCATTCCGTTCGTGAGATTAGCACGAAGCGGCTAGCCGGAACCGGCCGATCAGCTATTCGAATTGTTGTTCCCGGCGCTCGAAAGTGCGTTGAGAATGATGGTCAGAGGATTCTGCTGTGCGTTCTGGCTGCTGTAGGCAGCCGCGGCTGAGCTCTGCGTTTGATTCGAAACATCGGTGGAATCCGACGACGACCAATGATGGTGGTGACCGTGGTGGCGGCCCTGATATCCGCCGGTGACGGCCTGAGCCAGATCGCTAATATCCGGGAGTTGGCCGCTCTGCGATGCGTTCGAGAAGTCCGTGGCGAGCTGATTTAGCTGGCTTGCGCCAGTGGAATTGCCGTTTGCCTGGTCCGTCTGCGCGGCGGATTGGAGGTTGGTCGCGATCTGCTGGGTGACTTGGGCGTACTCGGCCGGATTCTGTTGCTGAAGCTGTTGAAGCTCACTCAGGATTTGCGCGAAGGGAGAGAGCTGCGCATCTTGATCCTGGGGGAGCGCGGATTGAGATGACGTGCTGCTGGCGGTTGTGGGAGCGTTGGTGGTGGACGATGGAGCGTTGGTGGTGGCCGATGGGGAGTTCGTATTGGAGCTCGAGACGCTGATCTCGACAAAGACGAAGGTCTCGGAAACAGAGCTAATCGTCATCCCGCCTTCTTATCGCGAGATTCGGGCGGCTTTCTAGGATAAATTCACGCCGCGCGTTTCAGCCGCGCTTCACGAGATCGGCGAACTCCGGGTGCTGCCGGATGTACCAGGCGACGAACGGGCACAGCGGAACCACAGTCAGGCCGTGTGCGCGAGCGAATTCGAGGGCCGTGCGCGCAATCTTGCTCGCGATCCCTCGGCCTTCCAACTCAGCCGGCGTTTCGGCGTGCGTCAACATGATCTCGCCGCCGCTTTGGCGATAGTCCAAGAACGCGATCTTACCGGCGAGTTGCGCCTCGAACCGGCTCAAGGCTTGATTGTTCGAGACTGCAATGGCCGCATCGATCTCGCCTTGCGGCGCGCCTGTGTTCGCTGGCATGGCAACTCCGATTCCAGCTTAGCGCCCGGATCGATTGCCGCGTTCGCGACTCTAGGCCGTTCCAGCGCGGACCGCGGAACGTCTTGGGGAGGTTAGGAATCCGAACATGGAATGAGTCCGCGCAGGCTCGAACGCTTCGGGATACCCCGCGATGCTTCGCGCCAGGGCGCAGTACGCACGGCCCAGCTTCGTTCCAGCGCTTACGAATGTCCCCTCGAAAATCGATCTGTAAACCGCGGGGTAGTCGTTGGGAATGACGCCGCCCAGTTCGCAGCCCAATCTCTCTTGGATCTCATTAGGGGAAACGATGTCCCCGCGCTGGACCCGGTTCACCAGCACCTGCACGCGCGATCTCGGAACACCGAAGGATTCGAGCTCCTCGATTCGTTGACGCGCCAATTCCAGCGACAACATTTCCGGCGTGGTCACGATAAATGTCGTGCGCGAGAGCAGAGCTACCTCTGAGGCTTCTTCATCAACGGTGTCGGGTAGATCGGCCAGGATGTAGTCGTACCGCGATGACGCAAA
>JASHRP010000687.1 GCA_030037375.1 Bryobacteraceae bacterium
CAGAAGGCGACCATCGCTTCGGCAGAGGCCGATTCGGCGGCCGCCGAAGCGGCCATCAAGGCTCAGGACGATTCGATCAGCACCCAGCAGGCGACGCTTGAGCGTTACAAGAATGAGCTGGTGCGCGCGAAGGATTACCTGGATCGCTACGACCAGATGTACAAAGAGAAGCTAGTGGCGAAGCAGGATTACGACCAGAAGAGGGCGGACTACCAATCCGCGCTGGATAGCGTCAATGAGAACCAGGCGCGGCTGGAGCAGCAGAAGTCGCAACGGGTTCAAACCGTGGCGCAACTGACTTCGGCCCAACGGCGGGTGGTGACGGCTCAAGCGAACCTCCAGAAATTGGCGAACGTACTGGCGCGGTATGACGTGGTCGCGCCACTGGATGGCGTGGTGACGGATTTGCCGGTGCGCGTGGGAGAAACGGTGGTGCAGGGAGTGCAAAACTCAGCCGGGTCGACCATTATGACCATCGCCGACATGTCGTTGATCACCGCGGAAGTCGACGTGGATGAAACCGATATCGTGAACGTGCAGCTCGGTCAGCCGGCCGAAGTGACCATCGAAGCCATGCCGAACCAAACTTTTACCGGCAAGGTGATTCAGATCGGCGATACCGCCATCGTGCGTTCCTCGGGATTGGCGGCATCCCAAAGCGCGACATCGACTCAAGAAGCGAAAGATTTCAAGGTCACGGTCGCTCTGGACCATCCGCCGGAGGATATCCGTCCCGGCCTCTCGGCTACCGCAAAGATCACCACGGCTACGCGCCAAAACGCAGTGACAGTTCCGATTCAAGCTCTAACCGTCAGGACGAAAGGCGATTTGGAACCGCAGACGGACGTAGATAAGAACAAGCCTCTCGACCCGGTGGAAGAGAAGGCCCGGCGGGAAGAAGTCCAGGGCGTGTTCATCCTGACGGGCGACCGCGCGGAATTCCATAAGATCGACACCGGCATCGCGGGGACGACCGATATCGAAGTGCTGAGCGGACTGAATCCCGGCGACACCATCGTCACCGGAAGCTACAAAGCGATTCGCAGCATGAAGAACGACACTCAGGTCAAGGTGGATAACACCGCCGAACAGGTGGATACGAAGAGCTGAGCGCTCCTCCAAAAAAAGGCAACCGTGATAGCCAACGGAATCGTTCTGGATAAAAAGGACAAGGCCGAGCGGGGCGAGCTGCTCCGGCGCGAAGGGATTATCATCCGCACGTGGGATCTCATGAAGACCTACGTGATGGGCGACCAGACCATCCACGCTGTTTCAGGCGTCGATATCGAGATCAAAAAGGGCGAGTACGTCGCCATCATGGGCCCTTCGGGATCTGGAAAATCGACTCTAATGAACCTGATCGGGTGTCTGGATACGCCGAGCTCGGGCCTATATTACCTTAACGGAAAGCTGGTCAGCGACATGAACGACGATGAGCTGGCCCATATCCGCAACAAAGAGATCGGCTTCGTTTTTCAGACGTTCAATCTGCTGGCTCGGGCAACCGCGCTGCACAACGTCGAACTGCCGTTGATCTACTCCGGGATTCCTTCGAAGGAACGGATTGAACGAGCGAAGAACGCCTTGCGCGAAGTCGATCTAGAGCAGCGCATGAACCACAAGCCCAGCGAGTTATCGGGCGGCCAGAGGCAGCGAGTAGCGGTGGCGCGGGCGCTGGTGAATCAGCCATCCATCCTGCTTGCCGACGAGCCTACGGGCGCGCTCGACACCGCGACCGGCAACGAAATCATGGCGCTTTTCGCGCGCCTGCATCAGCGAGGCAACACGATCGTGCTGGTGACGCACGAGCACGATATCGCGCTGCACGCACATCGCGTGATCCACATCCGCGACGGCAAAGTGGAACGCGACGAGCCAGTAGCGCATCCCATCGGCCGGTAACTCAAAGAGCTGGTTTCGAAAACCTCTGGGTTGACATCTTACCCAAGGCCGCGCATACTTGGGTCAAATGTCAACCCGAGCATCATCAACCGACGACCCGAAAGACCGCCTGACGCTGTTGCAGGGCACGCTTGACCTGTTGATCCTACGCACTCTTGTGCTGGGACCGCAACATGGACAGGGAATCGCCAGAGCGATTCAAGAGAGCTCGGATGACGAATTGCTGGTCGAGCACGGGGCGCTCTATCCCGCCTTGCAGCGGCTCGAGGAAAAAGAATGGATCTCCGCCGAGTGGGGCGTTTCCGATAACAATCGCAAGGCCCGCTTTTACACTCTGACCAAAGCGGGCCGGAAGCAACTGATCGCGGAGACATCGAAGTGGCGGCGGCTGGCCACGGCGATCGGCCGGGTTTTAGGACCGGAGGAGGCGTGAGTCATGCAACCGAAGCGTCCGCAGGAAGATTTCTCCGCGGAAATTGAGGCGCACATTCGCCTGGAAGCCGACCGGCTGCGCGAGCGCGGTATGACCGAGCAGCAGGCCCTCGACGCCGCGCGTCGATCCTTCGGCAACGTGACGGCAAGCCGCGAGCAATTCTACGAATCGAAGCGATGGCTGTGGTGGGATGCGCTGCGGCAGGATCTCCGGCTGGGGCTGCGTCTGCTCGCCAAGACTCCGGGTTGGACCGCGGTTGCGGCGCTGACTGTAGCGCTCGGCATCGGAGCGGTGGCTGCGATCTTCAGTGTCGTGAATACGGTCTTGGTGCGACCGCTGCCGTTCCCGCAACCGAAGCAGCTTTATAGCGTCGTGGGAGGAAACACCAGGCTCGGGGTAATTAGTATGGCGGCGGATTATTTCATACTCCGCGAGATCGCGCACAGCGATTCGACCTCGAACATCGCTGAGATGGGCGCCTATGACAGCGGAGGCGTAAATTGGACCGGGGCGGACCGGTCGGAACGATGGGTCGCGGGACAGACAACCGCGTCCTTTTTCACCACGCTTCAGGTTCAGCCACTTTATGGGCGCACGCTTCTTCCGGAGGAAGACCGGCCGGGCGCGGAGAAGGTCGCGCTACTGAGTTATGCCCTGTGGCAGCGCCGGTTCAGAGGGGATCCATCGATTGTCGGACAGCGGATTCGTTTGGATCGACAAGCGGCGCTGGTGATCGGCATCATGCCGCGCGGCTTCGATTTTCCGCAGGGCTCGGACGTGTGGACGCCGATCGCTCTTGACGAAGCGGCGCAGCGCCAGCGGGGGACCTCACGGCTGGTGAGCATGGTCGCGCGGGTGAAGCCCACTTCGACAGCGGTTGCATTCCATCGCGAGCTCGACTATCGCACGCAAACTCTTATCGGCGATTACAAGCAGCATGGTCTCTTGCCAATGGCCAACCTTTCGGCTCAGCCCCTGCAGGAACGGTTGACGGGAAACACGCGGCCCGCCCTACTGGTGTTTTCGGGAGCGGTTGCGTTGATGCTGCTGATCGTGTGCTTTACTGTGGCCAACCTAACGCTCGCCCGAGCCGCGTCGAGACGGCGCGAGATTGCCGTACGAGTCGCGCTGGGCGCTCCGCGCCGCCGCATCATCAGTCAGTTGATCACGGAAAGCCTGCTGCTCTCCTTGGCGGGCGGCGCGCTGGGGCTGGCGTTGGCCGAAGGAGCCCTGGCGGCGTTCGATGCCTCACGGCAAACCACCTTGGCGGGGCTTCCGCAAGTTTTTCTTGACTGGAACACCGCAGCGTTCGCGCTGATCGTGACGATCCTCGCGGGATTGACGTTTGGCTTGGTGCCATCGCTCGGATCGCTCGGCTTTGGCGTGCGAGAGGCTCTGCAGAACGAGTCGCGCAGCGCGAGCAGCGGTCGAGCAGTCCGGCGGATCAGGCAAGGCCTGGTGGTCGCGCAGTTGGGTTTGTCGCTCACACTGCTGATCGGAGCGGAGCTGCTCGCCAAGAGCTTTTACCAATTGCGCAACACCGACCCGGGCTATCGGCCGGAAAACGTGCTGACTGCACGTATCAATCTTGCGGGACCCAGCTATGCGGGGGTCAGCCGGCAAAAAGAGTTCATTTCGGAGTTGCTCGAGCGGATTGGAAAGCTGCCCGGAGTGGAAGCGGCGGGCATCGGCGGAATTCCCCCGGGAATCACGGGCAACCTTGGGCGTTTTGAAATTGAAGGTCAGCCAGAGCCGCCAAGGGGTCAAGAGACGATGGCCGCGATCGTGGATGTAAGTCCGGACTACTTCCGCGTCCTCAACGTACCGCTTCTCGAAGGGCGCTCTCTCTCAGCGGCGGATGCCGGTGGGGCGCCGCTAGTCGTGGTGGTGAACCAGGCGTTCGCACGTAAGTACTTTCCGGGCGAGAGCGCGGTGGGCCATCGCGTCAGCACGATTGCGGCCGACCCGCATGATCCCGGCTGGGCTGAGATCGTGGGAGTGGTGGGTAACATCCGGCAAATGGGACTCGATCAGGAGGTGATGCCCACGCGTTACTTCCCCTACCTGCAGGAACCCCTTCCGTTCCTCGCGCGCGCCAATCTCTTGGTCCGCGGGGCGCTTGATCCAATGTCGATGCTTCCGTCGATCGAGAAGCTGGTTGCCGGAATGGATCGAGATCAACCGGTCTTCGACGCGCGCACCATGGAACGGAGGTTGTCTGATTCGCTCGGCTCCCGGCGGTTCAACGCAGTGCTGACCGGCGCGTTCGCACTGATCGCCGCATTTCTCGCGTGCCTGGGAGTCTACGGGGTGATGTCCTACCTTGTGGCTCTGCGCACTTCGGAGATTGGAATTCGACTGGCGTTGGGAGCGCGACGCCAGCAGGTCTTGGGTTTGATCCTGCGTGAAGGGTCCATCATCGCGTTTATTGGCGTGGCTCTGGGGCTCGGTGGCGCTTTCGCGCTAAGCCGCTTTCTGGCGACGCTTCTGTACGGCGTCAGCACCCGCGATCCGTCAACTTTCGCCGCGGTCAGCTTAGCGCTATTCGCGGCCGTTCTAGCCGCGTGCGCCATTCCCGGCCGCCGTGCGGCGAACGTGGATCCCGCAATCGCGCTCCGTCACGATTGAGGTTTAACCCCCGCTACTTCTTCGCAAAATCCCCGGCCTTGAAGATTGCGAAATTGGCCGGATCCAAATATTTCTTAGCAGCGGCGTTCACCTGATCGAGCGTTAGCGCCGCGAGCTTCGATTCGCGATCGATAGTACGTTGCATGGTCCAGCCATAAAACGCCTGATTCGAGAGCGATCCCATTAGCGTCCGGTCGTTCGAGCGGCCGATCTGCTGTTGGTCCAGCAGTTCTTTCTTCGCGGCCGCGAACTCCTCGGCCGTGAAGCCCTCCTTGACGATGCGCGCGAGCTCCTCTTTGAAATCGGCTTCGACTCGATCCATATTCTGCGGAGCGCAGATGGCGGAGCCGACAAACTGTCCGAATTTCTCGCTGACGCCCGCCGTAAAGGAGGAGCGGACGTCATAGCTCAAGCCGTCATGCTCGCGGATGCGGGTCCAAAGACGCGATTTTTCATCGCCGCCGGTCATCAGGTCGACCATGATCATCGGCAGATCGTCGGGATCGTCCTGATTCATCGCGAAGGTCGAAACCAAGGTGAAGTTGGCGTTGGTTTTGTCGGGAGTTTCGGTGGAACGCTCCACCGGCGTCGGCTTCTGCCAGGTACGCATGATCTGCTTGTAAGGCTTGGGACTCTTCCAATCGCCGAACAGCTCGCTTACCAGTTTCTGAGCTTCGGCCGGATCGAAGTCGCCGATGATCACCATCTCTCCGTTCGATGCGCCGTAGAAATCCGCGTAGAATTTTTTCGCGTCGTCGAGCGTGACCGCCTTTAACGCGGTCTCCTCCTCATCCAGCGTCATGGTGGCGCGTGGATCTCCCGCCGGATAGGGTGCGGCGTAACGCGCGCGCTGCTCATTCACGATGTTCTGCGGATTGGTTCTCGCGCCGTCGATGCGGGAGAGCGCGGACCGGCGATTCTGATCGAATTCGTTTTCCGGGAAACTGGGCTGGCGTAGCATTTCCGCGGCGAGCCGCAGGGCGTCGGCGAGTGTGGCTCGTTCCGCCGTGATAGAGGCGTTCGCTCCCGTAAGGCTGCCGCCGGCACGAACCTGAATCTTCAAGCGGGACATCTCATCCTGAAGCTGCTGGCGACTGTGCTTGGTGGTTTCGCGCCCGATCAGGCCGCCGGCCATCTGCGCCGCGATCGCTTTACCGAAAAGGCTGGTTTCATCGCCGAAGTGAAGTTCGAGCTGCGCGGTCACGACTCCGCCGCGGGTCTTCTTGGGCAGTAAGACCATTTTGATGCCGCTGGGAAGCGTTACGCGCGTGACGCGCGATTCGATGTTCGCGGGGGAAGGATCGAAGGCTTCGCCCTCTTCAACCGCGGCTTTGCCGGTGTAGTTTTTAAGAGTGGCTTCGAGATCCGGCGCGGGAGGAATAACGCTGCGATCCGGCGCATCCTCCGGAATGAACTTGCCAATGGTGCGATTTGACGCTTTGAGATATTGCTTGGCCACGCGAGCCACGTCATCCGGCGTGACTTGCTCTACGCGATCGCGATTCAGGAAGATCAAGCGCCAGTCGCCCATGGACTCCCATTCGCTGAGATTGCGCGATAGCGCCTGCGAGTTCTTCAATTCCTGTTCGGTGCGGTTGAGCAGGCGGGTCCGCGCGCGATCGACTTCGTCCTTTGAAGGCGGCTCCGTGACCACGCCGCTGATGA